>JARIET010000002.1 GCA_031127185.1 Gemmatimonadota bacterium
GGGAAAAGAAATCAATCAAGGTGAAGCTGGCCGAGGCTCCGGCCGATGAGCCGCGGCGCGTGGCGACAAACGCTCCGCGGCAGGAGGATGCGCCCAGCACAACGGCGGCCGTCTCCAAGATTGGCGTCAGCGTGGAGGCACTCACGCCTCGGGTCATCGAAGCGCGTCGAATCGCCGACAAGCTGAAAGGCGTGATTGTCAACGACGTGACCCCCGGTTCACCGGCCGAAGGCAAACTTCTGCCGCTCGACGTCATCAGCGAGGTTCGGATTCTTTCAGGCTCCATTGTCACCAAGGTGCCGGTGGCCACGGTGGCCGACCTGCAGCGCGAGCTGGCCAAGGTGAAGGCCGGGCAATACGTCAGCCTGCTGGTCTACAGCACTGGCAACGGTCGTGACGGACTTGTGGCCAACTCGCGCGTGGTGAACCTACGCGTGGCCGAATAACCGGCGGCCGTTCAGAAGGTGAACGGGGCGCCTGAAAAGGCGCCCCGTTCCATTTGTGCAGGAGTGGCGGAATTGGTAGACGCGCGGGACTTAGGATCCCGTGGGGAAACCCGTCCGGGTTCGAGTCCCGGCTCTTGCATCGGGATGGGCGTTTCGGGCACAAGATCAGGCCCGCGGACGATTATCTTTATTGACCTATGGAATTCGAAGTCACCGACCGAAAATCATCGGGCGCCGAACGGCGCCTCCGGATTAGTATCAGCGTGGCCTCCGTCAGCGATGCGCGCGAGCGCGCCGCTGGCCGGGTCGCAAAACAGGTTCGCATTCCTGGCTTCCGGCCCGGCAAGGCACCAGCGGCCGTGGTCCGCAAACAGTACGCCGACGCCATCCGGCAGGAGGCCCTGGAAGCGCTGATGCGCGAGGCCTACCTCCGCGTCATCGAGGCCGAGAAACTCGATCCGGTAACCCAACCACACGCGCACGACGTGGCCTACAAGGACGGCGAGCCGCTGACGTTCGAACTGCACTGCGAAGTGCGCCCGTCGGTGGAGTTGGCGCGGGTTGAGGGGTTTCGCGTTGCTCGCCCCGCCGGCGTCGTCACCGACGAAATGGTGAATACGCAGGTGGAGCAGCTCCGCGATCAAAAGGCCATCTGGACCCCTGAAGAGGGAAAGCCGGCAGAGGGTGACCTGGTCACTGTCCATCTTTCGGTTACCAGCGCGGAAGCGCCTGCCGAAGGTAAGGAGTACCGGCTTGTGCTTGGCGCGGGTCAGGTGATTCCGGCGATTGAAGAGCTGATCATGGAGCTTGTGCCGGGTGGCAGCGTGGAGCGCCCGGTGAAGTGGCCGGATGACTTCCCGGACGAAGCGCAGCGCGGCAAGAGCAAGACAGTCCGCGTCGCGCTCGCCGACGTAAAACGAAAGTCGCTGCCGGCGCTGGACGACTCGTTGGCGCGCGAACTCGGCGACTTCGACACCCTGGAGGCGCTGCGGGCGGCGGTCAAGACGGACCTCAGTGCACAGGCGGAGCGCGAAGCCGACGCCGCCGTGCGGGGCCAGTTGCTCGACCAGATTCTCAGCGCCAACACATTTGACGTGCCGCCCAGTTGGGTCAAGCAGCTCACGGCGGCGTACGCCAAGGCCTATCAGGTGCCTGAGCAGGAGATTGAAAAGTTCATCGAGGAGTTCAAGCCGGCCGCGGAACGTCAGGTTCGACGCGACGTGGTGATTGACCGAATCGCCGAGCAGCAGAAGCTGGTGGCGACCGAAAAGGACGTGGACGACAAGATCGCCGAAATGGCCGGGAAGCGCGGCGCGAAGGTGGGCGAAGTGTACGCATCGCTCCAGAAGGCGGGGCGGCTGAAGGAGATCGAGCGGTCCATCACCGAAGACCGGGTCTTTGCGTGGCTACTGGAACGCAATACGGTTGACACGGAAACCAAGTGAGGAATGACGATATGCCAATGATTCCAAATCCCTATGTGATTGAACGGTCGAGCCGCGGCGAGAAGAGCTACGATGTGTACAGTCGGCTCCTGATGGACCGGATCATCTTTCTGGGCACACCGATCAACGATGATGTGGCCAACATGATCATCGCGCAGCTGCTGTTCCTGGACGCGGACAACCGCGGTCGCGACATCTACCTCTACGTCAATTCGCCGGGCGGCAACGTGTCGAGCGGCATGGCCATCTACGATACCATGCAGTTCATCCAGTCGCCGGTGAACACGATCTGCATGGGCATGGCGGCCTCAATGGGGTCATTCCTCCTGGCCGCGGGACGAGCGGGCAAGCGCTCGGCGCTTCCCCACTCGCGCATCATGATCCACCAGCCGTCGGGCGGAGCCTCAGGCACGGCCGCAGACATAGAGATTCAGGCCAAGGAGATTCTCTATCTCCGGAGCCAGATGAACTCGCTGTATGCCAAGCACACGGGACGTCAGGTCGAGCAGATCGAGCGCGACATGGAGCGCGATTTCTTCATGTCGGCCGAAGAAGCCAAGGCGTACGGGCTGATTGATACGGTCATCACGCAGTCGGCGGAGATGGTCAAGGAACTCGCGGCCGCGAAGTAGCATGGCGCGGCGGTAACCGGACGGCCTTGTGAAACCCTTCACAAGGCCGTCGTTTCATCATTGTAGCGGCCCGGCCCGCGGGGTACTGTTACGCAGGGCAAAAGCCGGGCGTCGAATGAGACGCGCCCATCGGCCGATACTTGAGGGAGCGTTTCACCGCACCACTGCTGTCTAAAGGAGCACGGGCACTACCTCATGACCTCGATGTCCCACGATCGCCACCTGCGCTGCTCATTCTGCGGCAAGTCCAAGGATTCGGTTCGGAAGTTCATTTCCGGGCCGTCGGTCTACATCTGCAATGAGTGCATCGCCCTGTGCAATGAAATTCTTGCCGAGGACGAGGAGCGCGAGGTCGCCGAGGCGGTGACGCAGGTTCCCGCCCCGCAGGAGATCAAGGACGTCCTCGACCAGTACGTGATCGGCCAGGATACCGCCAAGAAGGCGCTCGCCGTGGCCGTTTATAACCACTACAAGCGGATCAACTCCGGCGCCAAGCGCGAAGGAGAAGTCGAGCTCGACAAGTCGAACATCCTGCTCCTTGGGCCGACGGGCGTCGGCAAGACGCTGCTCGCGCAGACCTTGGCGCGGATTCTGGATGTGCCGTTCACGATTGCCGATGCCACGACGCTGACTGAGGCCGGATACGTCGGTGAGGATGTCGAGAACATCCTCGTGCGACTGCTGCAGGCAGGCGACTTCAACGTCGCTGAGTGTGAGCGCGGCATCGTGTATATCGACGAAATCGACAAGATCGCGCGAAAGAGTGAAAACCCGAGCATCACACGCGACGTCAGTGGCGAGGGTGTACAGCAGGCACTGCTCAAGATTCTCGAGGGAACGGTCGCCAGCGTACCGCCGCAGGGGGGCCGCAAGCACCCGCAACAGGAATACATCCAGATCAACACCAAGGACATCCTGTTCATTTGCGGCGGCGCATTCGACGGACTCGAGAAGATCATCGAGGCCCGCCTGGGGCGGCGGCAAATCGGGTTCAACGGCCAGGACGCCAAGGGTCACACCGGGCCGGCCGAGAACCTGTTCCACGATGTGGAGCCGGATGATCTACTGCGATTTGGGCTCATACCGGAACTCGTGGGTCGGCTGCCCGTGGCGGTGCCGCTCGAGGCGCTGGACGAGGATGCGCTCGTCAAGATCCTCAAGGAACCGCGGAACGCGCTCACCAAGCAGTACAGCAAGCTCTTCGAGCTCGAGGACGTGAAGATCTCGTTCGAGGAATCGGCACTGAAGGCCATTGCCCAGAAGGCAATCCAGCGTGGCACGGGCGCGCGCGGACTTCGCGCGATCCTGGAAAACCTGCTGCTCGACACCATGTTCGACCTGCCTGCCCGCGACGACGTAGTGGAAGTGCGCGTCACTGAGGCGTCGGTCACCAACGGCACGCCCCCGCTCCTCGAGCTCGCTCCGCGCCGGCAGAAGAAGGAGGCGTAGTGCCGTCGGCGGCCGGGCCCGCCTCGACGGGCGGTAACCCGCTGGTCGTTCGCTCGCTCGAGTTCCTGGGTGGAATGGCGGATCCGCTGGGTTGGCGGCCGCCGCCGGAACTGCCGGAAGTCGCGTTTGCCGGACGCAGCAACGTCGGCAAGTCGTCGCTGCTGAACACGCTGGTGGGGCGGCGGAAATTGGCGCGCGTGAGCAACACACCCGGCCGCACACGTGAGGTGAACTTCTTCAAGGTCAACGACGCGTTCGTGCTCGCGGACTTGCCGGGATACGGCTATGCGCGCGCCTCCAAGGAACTGCGTGCCGCGTGGCGACCACTGATTGAAGGTTATCTGGAGCGGAGTCCCATGCTCCGCGGGGTCGTGCTACTGATCGACGCGCGCCATGACCCATCCCCGGACGATTTCGCGATGCGCGAATACCTCGGCGACCTGGGTGCGCCCACGCTGATTGCCCTCACGAAGATGGACAAGCTGAGCACGAAGGAAGCCGCCGGACGGACTCAGGCGCTTGCGCGCCGGTTCGGGGTGGACGAGGATCAAGTCGTGGCGACGAGCGCAAATACGGGACGCGGGCGGGACGAACTCGCTGAAACACTGGTGTCGCTCGTGGAGGCGCCTGCGTGGCGCTGATGCCGACGCTGTTATTGGCGCTGGCCCTGCTCCAGGGTGCCGGCGACCTGGTTCCTGCGGGCTACGGATCGCTGAAGCGTGCCGATGTGGCGATGTCCGTCCAGCTCGAAGGCCTCACGGTGAGCGCGATGCCGCTGGACGAGGGCGTCATCCGGCTTCTTGCGCCAGACGTCTACCAGAACCTGCACGCACTTCGTGAATCGCGCGCCTCGCAGATGGACGCGACACGGCGTCGACTGGGGCTCGCCGCGGTGCAGGCCTGGCACGTGCAGTTCTTCAACGTGCAGCGTGGGGACGCCCGCTATGACCCGCGGGGCGTGCAGTTACGGAGCGCCGGACGCGATTTCCGCCTGCTCGACGTCATTCCGCTGGTGCCGGGCTTTGAGAGCGGGACGCTGGCCCAGGGACGACGGGTGGACGCGATCATTCTCTTCGACGCAGCCGTGGCGCTCAACCAACCGCTCGTTATCACCCTCGCCGGCGTGAGTAACGCAGGATGGGGCGATGTGCTGCCGCGCCTGGAGCGAGAACGCGCGGCCATCTGGTCACGCGCCGCATCCAGCCGGAAACCGCCGGCTCCCTAACTTTCCCTCCCTACACTGCCGGCGCGCCCGCGCCCGAGGACAGGGTCATGGCCATCAAACGACTCCGTACGCTCTCCCCCGCACCGATCGGTTCGGTCGCCGACGCGTGGCTCGAGCGCATCGCCGCTGGCGTCGCTGATCCTTCAATTGATCGATCCCGATTCTGCCGGGAGATCCTCTGTGAGCTGGCGTACCCGGGCTACGCGAACAACTGGGAGACAGCTGTCGCCGACGCGAAGATCCCCGCCGGGACCCGTCTGGCGATTGCGGCGTTGGACCCGCGCAATGTGACACTCGAGCCGGAGTACTACGCCGAGTGCGATGACGCGAAGTTCCAGCGGGTCAAACCGCTGCTCTGGCTCTGGTACTCGTTTGATCGCCTGCCGCTCGGCGGGCAGAACGTAGACCTGGGCGTTCGGCTCCGCCGCATCCTCGCTCCGCAGATCTTCAAGAAGTGCGGCGAGCGATTCAAGGCGTTCCAGCACGTCGAGTTCTCGTTCGGCTACAACGTTGAATGCGGAGACGATGTGGTGGTGCACCGCCACGTGCTGCTGGACGATCGCGGCGGCATCGTGATGGGCAACAAGGTCTCGATCAGTGACTACGCGAACATCTACAGCCACACGCACAGCATTGTCGAGCAGGCGGACGTGACCAATGCGCCGACGATTCTGGAGGATGGCGTCCGCATCACCTACCACGCGACTGTCCTGGCTGGGGTGCGGGTGGCCACGCAGGGTATGGTGGGCGCCGTTGCCGTCGCCACGAAGGACGTGCGGCCGTACCACGTCAATGTGGGGATCCCGGCGAAATCCGTGCGGGTCAAGCCGAATGCGCCGGCAGATAGTTGGGCGGCGGCCCGCACCATGAATGTGAACGACAAGAGCGAGTAGGCAGTTTGCGGTTGGCGGAGGGCGGACTCTCCGCCACCTGCAAACCGCCAACCGCGGACCGGTCAACCGTTCTTCTCATGCTTTACCAGCAGGACATCCTGAACCGCTCCCGCATCTCCCGTGCGCAGGATCCACGCTACCTGGCGTAACAGGTCGTGGGTGCGTGGCCAGGCAAGGCGTTTCTTCGCCGCGGCGAAGGTTTCCCAACGGGCTTCGGTATGTTCCACGCCGAGTTGCAGCCTGGTGGTTTCGACCACGGCCGCAAATGCGACGGAGATCTGCAGCGTGTCGCTGCGCGGCAGGTAGAACGGGTTCGCCGTAATTGCGTAGAGGTGCGTGGCGCTGAGCCCGGTCTCTTCACGAAGTTCGCGCACGGCCGCCTTCACGGGTGGCTCGTTCGGCTCAATGCTCCCGTGAACGATTTCCCAGGCGCCGGTGCTCCGGACGCCCGGGGCCCGTTTCAGCGTGAGGACTCGCCAGGATCTGCGGGCTCCGCCAACCCGACGCAGCACCACGACGTCCACGACGCCGGCGACAATTCTCGTCACGCGATGGTCGTGCGGTTACCGGCGCGCTATTCGCGCGCGCGGCCGAGGAGCGAGTGCAACCGCGCGCTGAGCGCCCGCGGACGGAAGGGCTTGGTGAGGTAGTCACTCGCCCCATACTCGAAGACGCGCACCTCGCTGTCCTCGTCGCCCTTCGCGGTGAGCACGATCACCGGCAGGTTTGCCGTAGCCGGTCGCGAGCGCAGGTGGCTCAGCACGCCATAGCCGTCGAGTCGGGGCAGGTTCAGGTCGAGCACCACGATGTCGGGACCGGCGCGATCGATCTCGTCGAGCGCGATGACGCCATCGGCGGCTTCGAAGACGGTGAACCCCTCCCGCTCGAGCAGGTCTTTCATCACGCGGCGGAGCGCGTCTTCGTCCTCCACAAGCAGGACCTTCTTGGACACGCCGTTTGCGCCGCCACCCTCGTCGAGCAGTTGGAAGCTCTCGCTGTCGAACGCAGCTGGAGTCGAATGCAGCGTTCGCACGCCGCTGGGCGGCGGCGGCAGGAGGTCAGCGGCAGAAAGGTCTCGCGGAGGCGGGGGCTGCGGCGGCACGTTACGGGATGTAGCTCCGGCGTCGCTGCCGCCCGCAACCAGCGGCGGCGTTTCCTCCTGAAGCGGCACACCATCCGCCGCCGTCTTGCGCGGCACCGCAACGGACTGACGCTCGGTGTGGTCGATGGGCGCCTCAACGACGCGCAGCAGTTCGTCGATGCTGGTGATGCCGTTGCGCACATGTGACACACCTGAATCCCACAAGCTGCGCATCCCAGCTTCACGACCTGCGTCCGCGATGCGTTCCGCCGACTCGTTCGCCGCGATGCGACGCTCCACCTCGGGTGTGGAGATGAGCACTTCGGTGAGCGCCATTCGCCCGCGATACCCGGTCATCGAGCATTCAGAGCAGCCAACCGGGCGGTAGAGCGTGACGCCCTGCGGGAACCACTTGCGGAGCTTCTCGGGTGTGGCGCCGACCTGAAGTTCCCTGCAGTGGGGGCAGAGGCGCCGGACCAGGCGCTGCGCCAGAATTCCCTTGAGCGCTGCGGCAATCTTGTACGTCTCAACACCAATGTCGACCATACGAGTCACGGAACTGGCGGCGTCGATCGTGTGCAGCGTCGACAGCACCAGGTGGCCGGTCAGCGAGGCCTGCACCGTGATATTCGCCGTTTCCTTGTCGCGGATTTCGCCGACGAGGATGACGTCGGGATCCTGGCGGAGGATCGAGCGGAGCGCGGCAGGGAATGTGAGACCGGCCTTTTCGTTCACCTGCACCTGCACCACGCCGGCGAGCCGATACTCGACCGGGTCTTCGACCGTCACGATGTTCACACCGCGCGCCTGAATGGCGCGCAACATCGAATACAGCGTCGTTGTCTTTCCGGAACCCGTCGGGCCGGTGACGAGAATGATGCCCTCGCGCGTGTCGAGCAGCAGGTGGATGCGCGCGAGCTCGTCCGGATTCAGGCCGAGGTTTTCGAGCGAAAGAACCGTGGAGCGTTGGTCGAGAATTCGAATGACGACCTTTTCGCCCTGCGACGCGGGGAGCGTCGAGACGCGAAGGTCGACCCGGTTTCCGCTCACGGACACGCGGGCCCGGCCGTCTTGCGGCCGCAGACGATCGGCGATGTCGAGCTGCGCCATGATCTTGACGCGTGACACCAGCGGCACACCCGCCGCCTTGGGGAGCACCATCACCTGACGGAGCACGCCGTCGATGCGGTAGCGCACGGCCACACCACCTTCTTCGGGCTCCAGGTGGATGTCCGAGGCGCGTGACTGAATGCCCTCGGCGACGATCCGGTCCACGAGCTGGATGACGGGGCGCTCTTGCGCGCGATTCGCACCAAGTTCGAGATCCGCCTCGTCGACCGTCTCATCGACCGACTCGATGTCGTAGTCGCCGGCAACGTTCTCGAGGATCTTCTCGATGACGTTTTCCGGACGGTACACCTCGTCGAGCCGCGCCATGATCAACGTCGGCGACGACAGCGACATGCGAACGGTGCGGCCAAGCGCAAACGCCAACGTCCTCTCGCAATCGAGGTCGTGCGGATCGGCGGTGGCGATGTCGAGGATGGAGTCCGAGATCGCCAGCGGCAGCACGCGGTACTTGCGAACCAACTGCTCCGGCACGAGTTCGCGCGCCTGCTGTGAAACTTGCTGGATGTTGGCGACCTTCATCCGGAACCGCTTGGAGAGGGCGGCGAGAATAACATCATCCGTCGCCATCTTCTGGCGAACGGCAACTTCCCAGAGGCTCTCCTCGCGCGACGCTTTCAGCTGCACGACCTGCTCGGGGGACAGGAGTCCCTCGAGCGTCGGCAACAGCCACTCATCGCGCGGAGTTTTCGCGGAGGTTCCCATTTCGGGGGTTCGGGGAGCGTCGGCCGAGTGCCAAGCCGAACCCTTAATACTAACGCGTACGTTAGGGTGCCCGACACCCTCCCGCTGGTGTAAACCAGCTAACTGGTTGGGGCATCACAGGATAGGCCACCATGTGCGGGAAAAATCAATACGGATGGTCCAGCCCCCACTCGCGTCAACTCCGCGAGCGAGATCGAGGCGAATGAGATTGTAGGCTGAGATCATGCCAAGGCCGACCGAGCGGGCGTGCGCCGGTTCGCCTGGCGTAATTCCAGTGCGCCACGCGCCGACGGCGAACGGCGCGAGCGTCACTGGCGCCTGTGTTCGGCCGAAGCGTCCCAGATTGAGGGGCAACGACCCTACCGTGACATGCCACTCCGCCCGCGCCACGGCGCCCGCGGGCGCCCGGAGCGAACGCGCGGCGTATCCAGGCGCAGTGATGGGGCCGCCGAAACGGACGTCATCCTGAGCATTCCCGTTCTTACGGACCCGGCCTGCGGCAATCAACCCGAGGTGCCAGGTGCCGTACTGCACCGGGCGCACAACGGAAGCGCGGAAGACCGCGCGCACGTAGTTGCCGCCCGCGGAGTCGCGCCCGGCCAGCGGACCCAAGGCCAAGAGATCGCGGGCAGCCCGCGCCGACCAAACACCTGCAACCATCGCATCAACGGACACCGCAGTGCCGTCGTCCCGTGCCGACGCGTGCGCGAGGCTCAGGGCCGCGCGTGTTCCGTCGAGTGGATCAGCGGCCAGGGCCGGGCGATACGTGCCGCGCGAAGGGGTGGCATGCACGCGCAGTGCCGATTCGCGCAGGCGGTCGACTCCCGCGTTCCATCGCCAAGCACTGCCGCCGGAGACGGACAGGCCCCCGCCGTGTGCGCGATATTCGTCTGAGAAATCGGCAGCGAACTCCTGCGCTGCGATGGAGTTTCCCGCGCCGCTCATCTCCGGCACAACGCCGGCATCGCGGTACTCGTCGAACACCGAGAATGCCAGTCGCGCAGACCAGATCCTGCGTCCAAGTGTAAGCCGATACTTGGCCAGCCGGTCGTCCAGCCCATAGCGCGCCGACGCCCGTATGGTTGCAGCACCCGGGAGCGGTGCGCCCAGTCCGCCGCCGAGCGCCAGCCCCTCGACTCGGTTGACGCGAATGAAATCGCTGACCCGGGCTGCCGCGATGCGCAGACCCGCCTTGCGCCGGACGGCCTCGCGGCGGACAAGTTCCTCGGCACGCCTCCGCAAAAGTTCGGCGGGACGCGCCTGCCCCGCCGCTTGCACCCGCGCGGCGAGCGAGTCGGCAAGGTGCCCCGGAAAGCGATACGACGCGAGTTCGGCTGGCGATGCCGACGACAGTTCGGGGGCCGCGAGGCGCTCGGCGGGGAAACCGCGATTCACCTCGACACAGCAGAGATCCCACTCTCCGCGGATGACTCCGCGCGCCGGGAACTCCAGCCAAGTTCCGGTCCGCCGAATCTCGATTTCCTGACGCCGCGGCAACCAGAACCGGCCGTCGACAAGTCCGTTGTCCAGAATGACGGAAACATCCTCGAGCGCTGGATCCCTCAGCGCTGCACGGGTAAAGGTCAGGGCGAGGCGAACGACGGCCGCCGTCTCACGGTCGAGGTAGAGCGTGCCGATCACACGTGCCAACCGATCGTCGCGCGGCCGAACCTCGACACCGACCACTTCCCAGCTGCGGTCGCCGACGCGAATGGTGAGCGAGTCGGCGGTTGCATAGTCGTACGCCGACCGGCCCGCCACGGATAGCGGGTGTGGCACGTCGCGCACTTCATCACCATCGCCCAGGCGGATGATTGCCGGAAAATTGTTCTGGACTATCGCGAGGTGATCACGGTGGTAGGCAATGTCGGTGGGGAGGACGAGGGTGTCACGACGCCCGACCAGCCGCTGCTTGCTCAGGTTCGGCGCGCGCCAATAGACTTCCACGGCGAGTTCGTCGGCGCGCACAACCTGGGGCGGATCCGGGAACCCTTCACCCAGCTGTGCGAGAAACGTCAGGTACCCGTGTGCAACGGCCCGGTAATCCGCGAGTCCAGAATCGGACAACTGGATCGTACGCCGACCGATGGCTCGCGCGACCAGATCGAGGGTGGGCGTGTCGTTCCAGGCGCGGTTCGCAGCGGCCAGCGGCGCCTGCGCTTCAACCGATTGAACGGCACCAACGCCGACAAGCAGGACGAGCGCTGCCCGGCGGCGGAGAACGAAGAGAACCCCTGGAGACACAGTGGCATTATCGCGGCAAGCAGGGATGCGAGCAACCGAGGCGTCCGGGTCGGCTGCCGGAGTGAACATCCGATGATGGACGGCTACGCGGTGTTTGCCGCTCGGGCAAAGCCCGGCTCGCTTGTGCCGGTATGGCGCGACATCCTCCTCGACTGCGACACGCCGGTCGCCGCACTGGCGCGATTGCGGGGCCCCGCGGAGTCGCGCGTGTCGCGCCCGGAGTTTGCCTTTCTCCTCGAAAGTGCGCCCGCAGGAAGTGAAACGTGGGCGCGATACACGTTTCTCGGCGCCCAGCCAGCGGCAGCCTGGCGATTGGTCGACGGCGTAGTGGAGGAATGGTCGTCCGCGAACGGATGGCACGACCGGCGCACGCCAGCTGATCCCATCGATGACTTGCGTGCCCTGGTCACGCGTCGTGCCCCGGTGGACGTCCCTGAAGCCGGCCCATTCTGGGGCGGCGCGGTTGGGTATTTCGGGTACGACGTCGTGCGGCACATCGAGCGCCTTCCGCACCCGCCGGCGCCGGGCATCGCAGCCCCTGACGCGCTCTTCCTGATCACACGCACGTTGGTGTTGATCGACAACCTCAAAGCGCGGGCCCGCGTGACCTGCGCCGTCGCCGTGGATCAGGACCTCTCGGCGCCGACGTTGCGTGCGCTGTACGATGCGGCGCTCGCTGATATCGACGACACGGTGCAACGCCTCCGCAGCGGCCCCGCCCTGCCGTCGCTGGACCTGGATCCGGCCGCTGCACCGGCGACGGGTCGGTCGACGTACTCGCGCGAGGCGTTCTGCGCCGATGTGGACCGGATCAAGGAGTACATACTCGCGGGCGATTGTTTTCAGGCGCTGCTGGCGCGGCGGATCATCGTGCCGCGCGACTTCGACGGGTCGACACTCTACCGTGCGATCCGTGCATTGAACCCATCCCCGTACATGTTTCACCTCGTCCTCGACGGCGTGGAGATTGTCGGGAGTTCACCGGAGTTGCAGGTGCGCGTGGCTGACGGGCGCGCGATCGTGCGCCCCATCGCCGGCACGCGCCCGCGGGGCGGCGATCCCGATCGTGACGCAGTACTCGCGGCTGAACTGCGGGCCGACGAGAAAGAGTGCGCCGAACACGTGATGCTGGTGGACCTCGGCCGAAACGACATCGGTCGCGTGGCGACCTTTGGGTCGGTGCAGGTCACGCAGCTGATGCAGGTCGAGCGGTTTTCCCACGTGCAGCACCTTGTCAGCGAAGTGCAAGGAGACGTCCCGGGCCAGTCGGCGCTCGGCGTATTCAAGGCAACGTTTCCCGCCGGCACGATGACCGGCGCACCGAAAGTTCGCGCCATGGAGATCATCGACTCGCTGGAGCCCGACCGACGTGGCCCCTATTCGGGCGCGCTCGGCTACGTCGCGTTCGGCGACAGGCGCATGGATCTCGCGATCACCATCCGGACCTGTGTGATGGTCGGGGATGAGGCGATGGTGGGCGCCGGTGCCGGGATCGTGGCGGACTCCGTGCCAGAACACGAATGGGCCGAAACCGAAGCCAAAGCGCGGGCCATGCTCACGGCGATTGGTCAGGCTCGCGCGGCCGCCGGTTGAACGGCCTACCCGCCCCGCAGTCCCCGGCCGCATATTTTCAGCAATGTCGCTGAAGCTCACGGGCATCGAGAACGAATACACGTTCGAACTCCGGCCGCGGACCATGATGGTGGTCGGACGCGCGGTGAACTCGGACTGTGCGGTCGTCGACGCGACCGTGTCCCGCCGGCATGCCGAGCTGACGATTCAGGATGACGGCATCCAACTGAAGGACCTGGGGTCGAGCAACGGCACGTTCGTGAACGGCGTGAAAGTAGACAGTTATTTCGTTGCGCCGGGCGACACGGTGACCTTCGGCAAGGTGGCGTTCAAGCTGGAGCAACTGGCGCCGCCAGCGGCCGCGCCGCCCCCGCCTCCGCCTCCGCCGCCCGCTGCGGCGCCAAAGCCGGGCGCCACCATTGTGCGCCCAATCTCGGTGCACGGCCACGATCCGATTGCGGCGCTGGGACGGCATAGCGGCAGCATCAAGGCGGTGATGGCCGGCGCTGCCGACCCGGCCGAGAAGGACAGGCAGAAACTCGCCATCCTGCTTGAAGTCTCAAAGGGGCTCACGCGCGCCACGGATGTCGATGCGCTGCTGAAGAAGGTGGCGGACTTTGCCTTCGAAATTCTTGAGGCCGACCGCTGCGCGATCCTCCTGCTCGACGACAACAACAACCTGCTGACCAAGATCTCGCGCGATAAACGCGGGGCGGAAGCAGCGCAGGCAGTGCCGCAGTCGATTGCGAGAATGGCGATTGACGAAAAGTCTGCGGTGGTGTCGGAGAACGCCGGCGAGGACACCCGCTTCACGGGACAGTCGATCCTGATGCAGCGCGTGCGGTCGGCGATGTGCATCCCGCTCATTGGGTCGGAGAACAAGGTGCTTGGCGTGTTGTATGTCGACAACTACATGAGCACACACCAGTTCGGCGAGGCTGACGTGGATTTCGCGATTGCGTTTGCGGGCATCGCCGCCGTCGCCATCGAGAACGGTCAGTTCTCCGACCGGATCCGTCAGCAGATGCTGGTCCGCAGCAACTTTGAGCGATTTTTTACACCGCACCTCGCGGCGCGGATCGCCAACAGCGCTGACGCGGTGAAGCTTGGCGGCGACAAGCGGCGCATTGCCGTGCTGTTCAGTGACATCCGCGGTTTCACGGCGCTGTCGGAGACGATGAACCCGGACGACATGGCGCGGCTGCTGACAGAGTACTTCAGCGAGATGGTGGAATGCGTGTTCCGCCACGGCGGGACGCTCGACAAGTTCATCGGCGATGCCGTGATGGCGCAGTGGGGCGCGCCGCTTGGTGAGGCGGATGACGCCGACCGCGCGATGTCGTCGGCGATGGACATGATGGAAGCGCTGGACAAGCTCAACGAGCATTGGCGCCAGCAGAGCCGGCCGACGCTGGAGATTGGCATAGGGCTGAACATCGGCGACGCCTTCGCCGGGAACATTGGGAGCGAACGGCGACTGGAATACACGGTGATCGGCGACACGGTGAACACGGCGAGTCGGCTCTGCGGCGTGGCGGGCCCGGGGGAGATCCTCGTCAGCGAGCCGTTCAAGGCGGCGCTGGTGACGCCGCCGCGGATGGCGGCGATGCAACCGCTCGAGCTCAAGGGCAAGAGCCAGCCAGTGCCAGTCTACAAAGTCGTGCGGTGACTGGCTCCGCGCCGGCGGAACGTCATTCATCGGCACCCCCGGCGAGGCCGTCCAGACCGCCGGATGGCTTTCGGGAGAGCGCCGCGCGCGGCACGCTCGTGGTCGCGCGCACGGACCTGCACGACTTGGTCTGCGCCGTACTGCGGGGCGCCACGCTGCATGCCTGGGCGGCAGCGCAACCCGGCGCGCAGGCCATGCAGGGTCGGGACACGGCGTGGGCCACGCGGCTTCCGAATGGACCGGAAGTCGTGGTGCGGCACTCGCGGCATGGTGGCCTGCTGGCACCGCTTACGCGCGACCTCTTTCTGGCGCCCACGCGGGCACCGCGCGAACTCGAAGTGTCGCTGCGCCTGCGGGCAGTGGGCGTATCGACGCCAGATGTGCTTGCCTACGCGGTGTACACGGCGGCGGGTCCACTCTGCCGGGCCGATGTCGTCACGGCGCGCGTGCATGGCGTCGCGCTCCCTGCCGCGTGGGCCTCAGCGGTGGATCCGGCACAGCGTCAAGCCGTTGCCGAGGCGGTCGGCGGGCTGCTCAGTTCGCTCCGAGACGCTCGCGCGCATCATCCGGACCTCAATGCCCGTAATGTGTTGATCGCACCGACCGGGAACGGGCCCACCGCGTGGGTGCTCGACGTGGACCGGGTCCAGTTTGGCCGCTCCGCGAGCGACGCAGCGGCGCGCAACGCCGGCCGGCTTGCGCATTCGCTCGCGCAACTGCGCGACGAAGGCGCACTCGACCTCGACGCGGCCGCATGGCGGCAGATTGCCGGGCGCGCGGGACTCGCGCGGACGGTTGGCAGCGCGCTCGATGGGCGAAGCGAATGACCGGACCGGCCAGCGCGCGAAACGCGGCGGCCCCGGGCGCATCGGTTGCGCTGGACCGCGTCTGTGTGGTGATGATGAGTGCCGTCGGCGACGCCGTGCACGTACTGCCGGTGCTGCACGCGCTCGCACGCATCCGTCCTCAGATGCGCGTCACCTGGGTGCTGCAACCCGGTCCGGCGACTTTGGTGCGCGGCCACCCGCTGGTGCATGACATCGTGCAGTTCGACCGGAGCGCCGGACTCCAGGGGTTTCTCGACGTACGCCGCGAGCTTGCAGCGCGCCCCGCCGACCTCGTGATCAATCTCCAGGTGTACTTCAAAGCGGGGATCATCACAACGTTCACGCAGGCGCCGGTGAAGCTGGGGTTTGACCGCGCCCGTGCGCGCGACCTCAACTGGCTCTTCACCACGCACCAGATTCCGCCGCACCCCATGCAGCATGTGCAGGACCAATACCTGGAATTCAGTGACTGGCTCGGCGCTCCGGCTGGGCCGGTCGCGTGGGGGCTCGGCCCGTGGAATGACGCTGAGCGAGATTGGCAGCGGGAGTTTGTGGCGCCGTTCGAGCGCCCAATTGCGCCGATCGTGGTGGCAACGAGCAAGGCCGAGAAGGACTGGATGCCCGAGCGCTGGGCCGAAGTCTGTGACGCGCTGTGGTCGGATTTCGGACTTCAACCCGTCCTCGTGGGCGGCCGCTCACCGCGAGAACTCGCCGCTGAACAGGTGATCCTGGCTCGCGCGGGCCATAAGCCTGCCAGCGCACTGGGCAGTGGCCTGCGCAAACTGGTGGGCATTCTCGACGCCGCCGCACTGGTGCTGTCCCCGGACACCGGGCCGTTGCACATCGCCGTAGCGCTGCAGCGACCTGTAGTCTCGCTGATCGGCTACTCCAACCCCAAACGCGTCGGACCCTTCCGCTGGTGTCGCGACCTGATGATCGACGCGTATGGCGAGCCTGGCGAGGACTATCCGATCTCCATGGAGAACCGGAAGGGCCGCATGCCGCGCATTTCGGTGCGCGACGTGCTGGACCGTGTGCAGCGCTGGCGCGAATCGGCGCCGCGTTGACGGATCAGCTCTCGAGCAGCTTGAGCTTGAGTGCGAACTTCACGTAGTCGCTACGGTGGTGCAACCCGAGCTTCTCGTTGATTCGCTGTTTGTACGTATCCACCGTCTTGGGGCTGATGTGCAGCTGCCCGCCGATCTCCGGCGCACTATACCCCGAGGCCACCAACTTGAGAATTTCCTGCTCGCGATTGGAAAGCTCCTCGAATTGGCTCCGCTCGGAAGCGCCTTGCTCGCGGCGCTTGAATTCCTTTGCGAGCGCGCGAGCGGCTCCAGCTTGCAGGTACGGATCGCCATTGGCCACCGTGCGCACCGCCGACACGAGGTCGCGATCCGCTGCGCTCTTGACGAGGTACCCGCTCGCGCCCGCTTCAAGCGCCGGCACGAGATACTCGTCCTCCGTGTGCATCGTGAGGATAAGGATCTTTGCCGTGGACCCCGACGCGGTGAGCGCCTTCGTTGCCGTGGCCCCATCCATCTCATCCATTGAGAGATCCATCACAATGACGTCGGGACGCAGGCGCTCGGCCTGAGCCAGCGCTTCCTTGCCGTTCTTCGCTTCACCCACCACGTCGATATCCTTCGCTGTACCCAACACGGCCTTGAGACCGGCACGGACGACCGCGTGGTCATCCACAAGCAACACACGAATCAGATCGCCAGACATGTGGACCGGTCCTCCCTTACGTTTGGCCAGTGCTGCAAGCAGCGTTTCGTGGTCTGCCATGACAGGCAGGATACGGCCCCAACGGCGGGGCGTCCGTCGGGAGAGCAGGTCATTTTTCCGGAAGTAACCCGTACGAATATGTCAGAGAATCCCCTACAATCTGTATCAATGGACGACTCCGTGCTTCGGCGTACGCTGGCGATCGCTGTGGATGCGATCATCTGCGTGGACTCCGAGCAGCGGATCATCTTCTTCAACGACGGTGCCTCGACGGTATTTGGGTATGCCGCCGCGGAAGCGACGGGTAAGCCTCTGTCGATGCTCTTGCCGGAGCGATTTCGCCAGGCACACGGCCAGCACATGACTCGGTTTGCCGGCACGAGCGATGCCGCACGCCGGATGGGCGAGCGCGGCGAAATCGCCGGGCTGAGGAAGGACGGCACGGAGTTTCCTGCTGAGGCCTCTATCGCGCACATCCGGACCGAGCAGGGACTGGTCTATGCCGTGGTGCTCCGCGATGTCACCGAGAGGCGGCGATTCGAAACCGAAAACTCGGAACTGGTTCGCGACCTTCGCGGGGCCGTCGCCGCCCGCGACGATATGCTGAGCATCGTGTCCCACGACCTCCGCAACCCCGTGAACGCCGTGAAGATGCTCGCGGCGGCCATCCTCAGGACCGGCGACGCGGCACCCTTGCCGGGCGAGGTGGGGCAGCATGCTGATGTCATGTTGCAGGCTGCACGCCAGATGGACGCCCTGATCCAGGACCTGCTCGACGTCTCCAAGCTCGAATCGGGACGGATGTCAATGAACCCGCGCCCGATACCCATCACGGAGATTCTGGATGAAGCCACCGAGATGCTCCGCCCGGGGGCGGAGCAGGCGGGCGTGGCAATTCGGCTCGCCGTGCCGGCGCGCCTTCCGGCCGCCGACGTGGATCCCGACCGGATCGTCCAGGTGCTCTCCAACCTGATTGGCAACGCCATCAAGTACACGCCGCGTGGCGGACACGTGACAATTTCGGCGGAGCCGACGGACGACTTCTTGCAGGTGACCGTTGCGGACACCGGCGTCGGGATTCCCGAGCAGGAACTGCCGCGCGTCTTTGACCGGTTCTGGCAGTCGAAGCGGACCAATCGAAGCGGAGCGGGCCTGGGACTCACGATTGCGCGCGGGATGGTGCGGGCACACGGCGGGCGAATCTGGATTGAAAGCGTGCCCGGAACGGGTACGCAGGTGCACTTCACCGTTCCGCGCGCCGCGAGGCCGGGACGTGCAGCCCGAACCTGAGTGCTTGATGTCCGAACGCATCGATGCGCGATCCCCCGCGCCGGCGATTCCGGCGCGGGGGATCGTGTCGTTCAGGACTGCCAGGCGCGTTAGAAGCCGACTGCGCCTTCGATCATGAAGCCGCGGAACTTGCCGCCGTTCCGGATGTCGGTCGTTGGGAAGCCAGTGTACTTCTGCTCGACGAGTTCCATCTTGAGCAGAATCGTCGGCGTGATGAACCATCCGCCGCCCAGCTGCATCCGCTCGATGCCCTGGTCCGTGGTGTAGGTCGCCATGCGGCCATCCGCCTTGTTCCAACGGAAGGCGGCATACACCCGGTCGTCCATGGCGCGCTGGACCAGGTCGAATGCATTCTGCTTCCAGGTGCGATCATTCTTCTCGGTCCAGCCGTGGCCGTCGGCCGTTTCGAAGTTTCCGAAGAACTCAAAGCCGCGAAACTTCACGAAGGGGTTCAGGACCATGGCCTTCACGTTGTGGCCGAAGCCCGGGTTGAGCTGGCCACTCCATGCCTGCGCCACATCCGTCGCCGCGGTGTTCTCGAGGACGTAGTAGTAGCGAGATCCCGCGCGGTCGCCTGAGAAGAGCACATTGTTGTTGGCCGACGACGTGGTATAGAGCGATCCGGTGAGGCGGAGGCGGAGGTCGTCGTTCATCTGCTTGTCGAACCCGGCCTTACCCAGATAGGCCGCCGTGCGCCGCGAAGGCGCCGTCACCAGACCCTTCGACTCGGCATTGGTCACCCCGGCCATCACAATGACGCCGTTCTTCTTGAACTGGAACTCACCGCCAACTTCAGTCGTCATCGCGTCCAGGATGAGGTTGCCGATCAGCGGGTTGTACATCGCCTGACCATTGTCCGTGCGGCGGAAGTGCATGTCGCCGTAATTGACCTCGAACTGACCGAACTTCACGCTCAGGTACTTCATCAGGTCGTTCATGAACTTCAGGTCGATGGGCGATTTGTCGATCATCAGGAAACCGTCCTTCACCCAGGTTTCGTTGTGGTGGCGGGCGGAGAGATAGCTCGTCATCGAGACGCGGATGCCGTCGGCGAGCTGGGCATCAATGGCGAGATTGGCGACCGAGTTGTTGAAGCCATTGCCGATGATCGCCAGCTTGTTCGCGTCAACGCCGTTCACCAGCCTGGGGGCTGCGGTGTTCTGGTGCGTCAATCCCTGAAAGCTCTGCAGGAAGGCGCCACCAAACCGGAGTGCGAACCCGCGGTACGGAATCGTGTCGTCCTTTGCGGCCTCAAACTGGTTGATGCCGCGCTGGTCCATCGGACGCAGCCGCTGGATGTCGAGTGATCGGTAGAGGTTCGCAGCCGGCGCAGCCGGTGCCGCCTTGGAGCTGTCGGGCTGCGTGGCGGTGCTCGGGCCGGACTGCGCCGAGAGCGCTGTGGCGACGAAAAGCGCGGTCGTCGCGAGGAAGGGGGATTTGCGGGTCATATGAGAGTCTCCACAGGGGTTGTGTTCGCGAACGGCGCACTGCATTCCAACTGCGTGCTGCAACTGCCCAGGCGCTATTTCAGCACCAGGTCGAAATTCACCTTGACCTTTTCGCCCACCTTCATCGTGCCGAGCATCAGCGTAGGCGGCTTCAGGTCGTAGTCCTTCATGTTGAGTTCATAGGTACCCGCCACGCGCATCGCGTCGTTGTCGGCCGGGGTAAGTTTTGTCTCCATCGTGATCGGCTTGGTCACACCACCGATGGTCAGCATCCCATTCAGGGTGGCTGTTGAGGCATCGGCCGCCTTGGCGATGGTGTACGTGCCAAGCTGGAAGGTGATCGTCGGGTACTCCTTCGCCTTGATCGCCTTCCACATATGACCGTTCATCGTGCCGTTGTTGCAGTCCATCTTGTCGGTTGGTACAGTGAACGTCACCGCCTTCACCGCACTCTCGCCGCCAAGCACCGCCGGAACAGCGTTCTCGACCGCGGTCTCGACTGCGGCGTCGACCACACCTGCTTTGCAGGTCCAGCCGCGCACCGTGGACGTGCCCTCCACCCACAGCCTGCTTTCGGTCGACAGCTTGAGCGGGGATACTGCATACGTCCAAGCGCCGAGTACCAACGCGGCACCCAGGACGCTGAGGACTCGGCTACGGGTTGTTGTCATCTTAAACACCTCTGGATTGAAGCACCGGCTCATGGAATGCCCATCACGATCTGGTGTGAAGATCGGGGTCGAGGAAGTGCCGTACAGTCAGGCAGAGCAATGACTTGCTGTGCGGAGGGGCAGCACGTTCGTGTAGGGGATTTCCCTACCTTGGAAGGTCTTGGCGCGTGCCCGGGACGGCGCAGCTGCCTGCGCCCGCACGCTGGACCCCGGTCAAGGTCATGACGGCGGCTCCAACTACTGGCATTTCGCTCTCGATTCGCACCGGCAAGCGGAATTCGTCGTCTGAAATAAGGAGCCTGAGCGTCCCCGAACCACCGTAGTGGTCCTTGTCACGCACGTGCATTTCGACGTTCCAGCCCGTGTAACGGCCCGCCGGCGTTTGCAGAGAATCGCGGCCTATGACAGTAACAATGGTTGGATTCCGCTCGTTATCGAGGTGGCGGTTGAGGGTCCACGTTGCGCCTACGGCAAGTGGCAGCGTACGCAGGTAGTAGATGTAGGAAAGCACGTCGAGCGGATCGCTGGTAAGGGTTTCGCCCTTTCGACCATCGGAGCGTTCCCATCGGCGCTCATCAGGAAACACTTCCACCGAATCGTTCGAACGCGACACGACGTGTCGCTCGCGCTGTGTGTATCGCAAGGTGGCGAGCCGGACAGGATCTACCCACGAGGCCGACTTGTCGGAGCCCTTGACGAAGCCCACGCCAACCGATGCCTCTGAGCGCAGTACCAGCGCCTGATGTCCGCGCAGCGCCTCAGGCCCCGATACGGACATCACGAGTTTGCCGCGGGCGCCGAGCCGGGCGGCCTTCACGCCATACGTAAGTTGTTCCCCCTGACCGAAGGGCATGCAAACCGACTGCCCGCCCGCCGGGAGGGCGGCGAAAGCGGCGAGGGCAACCACAGCGATGCCGTTGAGGGGTCGACTCATATGCACCTTCAGTCTCGCCAGGCGGGCCTGACTTTCCCAGTGGATGAAGCACCAATGCCCTGCCGGAATACCCTCCACACTGCCGTCGGGCGCTCCCTGACGACTGACAACTCAGCGGTTGAGCGCCAACCCATTCAGGAATTCGTAGCGAAAGCCGAGCCGACCCAGTAATGCGACCAGCCGATGCAGTCCGAGGCCCATCACGCTGAAGTAATCTCCGTCGACGCGTTCCACGATAGTCGCGCCATAGCCCTGAATCCCGTAGGCCCCGGCCTTGTCGAGCGGCTCGCCGGTTGCGACGTACCCACGGATTTCATGATCGGATAGCGCCCGAAACGTGACGCCAACCGTCTCGATGGCAGACTCCGTCCGCGACCCATACGCCACGGCGACGGCCGTTTGCACGAAATGCGAGCGACCACTGAGTATCCTCAACATTCGCGCGGCGTCCGCCGGGTCGTTGGGCTTTCCGAGCACCGCGCCGTCGACCACGACGATCGTGTCGGCGCCGATGACCACGGCGTCCGGATGAACCTCGGACAGCTTGCGCGCCTTGGCACGGGCGAGCCGCTCCGCGTACACCGCTGGATGTTCCTCGGCCCGCTGTGTCTCATCCACATCGGCGGGCATCACCTCATGGGTAATGCCGATCAGCGCCAACAGTTCGCGGCGGCGCGGCGATGCCGACGCCAATATGACGCGTGGCGCGCTCATCGCTCGAGCAGGAGTGTGACAGGCCCGTCGTTGACGAGTTCGACCTGCATCTCAGCACCGAACTCGCCCGTCTGCACCGGCAGCGCACGTTCACGGAGCGCAATGACAAACATTTCGTAGAGCGGGACCGCGGCATCGGGGTGCGCCGCTTGAATAAAGCTCGGCCTCCGTCCCTTCTGAGCATCGCCGTACAGGGTGAACTGCGACACGACCAGCACGCCGCCGCCGACATCGGTGATCGCCAGATTCATCTTGCCCTCAGCATCACTGAAGACGCGAAGCCCCGCGATCTTGTCGGCCATCCATTGCACCTGCTCAGCGCCGTCACCATGCGTGAAGCCGACCAGGGCCACGAAACCCGCGGCAATGGCGCCGATTTCCCGGTCACTGACGGTGACTCGCGCGCGCGCAACGCGCTGAAGGAGGACTTTCATGTCGGGTCGTCCCGGGTCCCGGCTACTCGACCGTGACGCTCTTGGCCAGGTTGCGGGGCTGGTCCACGTTGGCCCCACGCTTCACGGCGATGTAGTACGCCAGGAGCTGGAGCGGAACGGCGGCGAGGATCGGCGTGAGCATATCCTCGGTTTCGGGGATGCGAATTTCGTAATCCATGAGCCCCTTGAGCGCGGGTTCATCGCGCGACGTGATCACGATCGTCCGCCCGTGACGGGCACGGCACTCCTGGATATTGGAAACGACCTTCTCGAACACCCCGTCGTGCGGGGCGATGAAGACCACCGGCATGTTCTCGTCAATCAGCGCGATGGGGCCGTGTTTCATCTCCGCGGCCGGGTACCCTTCCGCGTGGATGTAGGAAATTTCCTTCAGCTTCAGCGCACCCTCGAGCGCGGTGGGAAAGCTGTACCCACGCCCGAGGTAGAGAAAGTTTGACGAGTCCTTGAAATCTTCCGCTATCGTTTCGATGGCTTTCGCCGACTCGAGTGTCTTCCGGATGAGATCCGGCAGGTCGTGCATCGCCTGCGCGATCTCGCGCCCGCGCGTGACCGAGAGGTCGCGCTTGCGAGCGAGCTTGAGCGTAAAGAGCGCGAGCGCAACCACCTGACTCGTGAAGGCCTTGGTGCTGGCCACGCCGATTTCCGGCCCTGCGTGGAGATACACACCGCCGTCGTCCTCACGCGCAATGGTGGAGCCAACCACGTTGACCAGGCCCAGGGTCCGCGCGCCGCGTCGCTTGGCTTCCCGCATCGCCGCGAGCGTGTCCGCTGTCTCGCCCGACTGCGAGATCACGATGCAGAGCGTGCGCGGCGTCACGATCGGGTTCTTGTACCGAAACTCCGAGGCGTACTCCACTTCCACCGGAATTCGGCAAAGCTCCTCAATCAGCATCTCGCCAATCAACGCCGAGTGCCAGGACGTGCCGCAGGCGGTGATGATGATGTTGTCAATCTCCAGCAGCTGTTCGTGCGAGAGGTTGAGCCCGCCGAGCTTGGCGGTGCCATCTTCAAGAATGAGGCGGCCCCGCATGGTAT
>JARIET010000219.1 GCA_031127185.1 Gemmatimonadota bacterium
CCTTGGTCGGGTTGACGTCCATGTCCGCGATGCGCGAATTCTGGCCGACAATCATGCCTTCATAGACCGCGTCACCCGGCGACACGAACAGTACGGAGCGGTCCTGCAGGTTGTTGAGGGCAAACCCCACAATCGTCCCGGTCTCCATTGACACGAGGACGCCACGCCCGCGGCCTTCGAGGTGCCCCGCCCACGGCCCGTACTCAAGGAACCGGTGGTGGAGGATGCCGGTGCCACGCGTGTCCGTCATGAACTCAGACCGATACCCGAACAGCCCACGCGCCGGAATCTTGTAGGTCAGGCGGACCAGCCCCTGCCCAGGGTGCTTCATCTCGAGCATCTGCCCTTTGCGTGGCCCGAGTTGCTCGATGACGATGCCCATGAATTCGTCCGGTACATCGATCGAGAGCTCTTCATACGGCTCGAGTTTCTCCCCGTTCGGCCCCGTGTGTGTGATGACGCGCGGGCGAGAGACCTGAAACTCGAATCCCTCCCGCCGCATGGTCTCCATCAGGATCGTGAGGTGCAGTTCCCCGCGGCCGCTCACCGTCCACGTATCGGTGGAGTCCGTATCCTCAACGCGAAGCGCCACGTTCTTTTGCAGCTCGAGCATCAGTCGCTCGCGGATCTGCCGCGACGTGACGAACTTCCCTTCCTTGCCGGCAAACGGTGACGTATTGACGAGGAAGTCCACCGAGATCGTCGGCTCCTCCACGGCGATGCCTTCCAGGCGGTCCTGCTGCTCCGGGTCCGTCAGGGTCAGGCCGATTTCGACGCCATCCAGGCCGGCCATCGACACGATCTCGCCGGCACTCGCCGACAGGATCTCAATGCGATCCAGCGCCTCAAAACCGTAGAGCTTCGTGACTTTGGACACCATCGGTTTCGCCGAATCGTCCACCGGGAGCAGCGTCACCTGATCACCCACCCGGACGGTTCCGCGCTCGATCCGGCCAATGGCAAGCCGGCCGAGGTAGGGCGAGTAGTCGATGGTGGAGACGAGCATCTGGAACGGGCCGTTGGCATACGACGGCGGGGGCGGAACGTGCTTGACCACCGTGTCGAACAGCGGCGTGAGGTCCACCGCCGGCACGTCCATGTCGAGCGTGGCGGTGCCATCACGCCCGGAGGCGTAGACGAACGGGCAGTTCAGCTGTTCCTCGGTGGCCTCCAGCTCAATCAGCAGGTTGAGCACCTCGTCATGCGCCTTGAGGGGGTCAGCGCCCGGTCGGTCGATCTTGTTGATGACCACGATCGGCTTGCGGCCCAGGGCGAGTGCTTTGCGCAGAACGAACCGCGTTTGCGGCATGGGTCCGTCGAACGCATCAACGACCAGCAGCACGCCGTCCACCATGCGAAGGATGCGCTCAACTTCGCCACCAAAGTCCGAGTGGCCCGGCGTGTCGACGATATTGAGTTTCGTCCCCTGCCAGCGCACGGACGTGTTCTTGGCGAGAATCGTGATTCCCCGCTCGCGCTCCAGCGGGTTCGAGTCCATCACACGCTCCGCGACAACCTGATTCTCGCGAAACGCGCCAGCTTGACGCAGCATCTTGTCCACGAGCGTCGTCTTGCCGTGGTCCACGTGCGCGATAATTGCAATGTTACGGATGTCCATAGCCTGAGGAATCTAACGGGTCAGAGCCCGAATTTCAGAGGGCTTCGTCACGTTTTCGACACGGCCAGGCGTCAGCCTTGCGGGCTATCTCCTCAGCGCCGGGGCGGCGCGGCACCGCCCGGCCTGGCCGGCCCGCCGGCGCCGCCAGTACCGGAAGCGCCCGACGCGGCCGCAGCCGGATCACCCTCCACAAAGCTCACGTCGTGCCCCTTGACCTTGAGGCTGGCCAGGAAGGCGCCCTTATCCACCGACTTCATATACGCTTCCTTTGGCTCGACAAGCTTCTTGTCGACCAGGTCCATCAGCGTGTCGTTCATCGTCGCCATGCCGAGGCGCTTCGATGTCTGCATCATGCTCGGAATCTGGAACGTCTTGCCTTCGCGAATCAGGTTCGAGATCGCGGGAGTGACGAGCAGAATCTCGCGTGCGGCCACGCGGCCACCGCCGATTTTCTTGCAAAGCACCTGCGAGACCACGCCTTTCAACGACTCCGAGAGCATCGTGCGCACCTGCTCCTGGCGATCCGCCGAAAACTGGTCAATGAGGCGGTCGATCGTGCTCGCGGCCGTCGTCGTATGCAAGGTGCCGAACACCAGGTGGCCGGTTTCGGCGGTCTCAATCGCTATCGCCACCGTCTCGAGGTCGCGAAGCTCGCCAACGAGGATGATGTCCGGATCCTCGCGCAGCGCCGCGCGCAACGCGCTCTTGAATGAATCGGTGTGCACACCCACCTGGCGCTGCGTGATCACACAGCTCTTGTTCTCGTGCACAAACTCGATCGGGTCCTCGATCGTGATCACGTGATCCGAGCGGGACTTGTTCACCAGGTCGATCAGGGAACAGAGCGTCGTGGACTTGCCTGAGCCCGTGGGGCCGGTCACCAGCACCAGGCCCTTGGTGAGATAACAGAGCGCCTGCACCTCTGGTGTCACACCGAGCTGCTCGGCAGTCACGATCGTGCTCGGGATGACACGAAACACCGCCGCCATTCCCTTGCGGTCTTTCAGGATGTTCGAGCGAAAGCGTGCCACGCCCTCGATCTCGTACGCAAAGTCCGCATCGTTGTGCTCGTTGAACTCCTTCTTGTTGCGCTCAGGCGTGATCGAAAAGAGCAGCGCTTCCATCTGGTCGTTGGTGAGTCTCTCCTGTCCCTCGATCCTCACCATTTCGCCGTGTTTCCGCAGAATCGGCGGCTCGCCCACCCGCAGGTGCAGGTCGGACCCGCTCTCGCGCACGAGCGTCCGCAGCAACTCTTCCATCTGCATTCGCGCCCGGTCGCCGGCGACTGAAGCGATTTTCACGCTCTTACGCTGCGGGGGACGCGACGCCACCGCGTCCTCGGGCGGCAGGTCCATCGGCTTGAACATGCCCGTGCGGCGGGCGAAGTCGCCCTTTTCATCGACCACCACCGAGACGTTCCATTTCCCGTCCATAAGCATTGCCCGCACGGCAAAGACGCCGTCCGGAGCCACGTACTGGAACTTGGCCGGCACCCGCGCATCGATGTTCTGGCCTGCCTGCGGTGGCGCGATCTCCTTGATCAGCGCGATCACCTGCGGTCCGGTCAATGACTTCGTCACCGGCTTCTCGGCACCATCCACCTTGAACATCGCGCCCTCCGATTCACGCAGAATCAGCTCGTCAGCGCGGTTCTGGATCATCGATTGAAGCAGCTTGTCGAGTTGGGCCATGGACCTGCGGTTGACGGTGAACGGTTGACGGTGAACGGTTGACGGTCTACGGCACCTGAACCGATGGAGTCGCCGCGGGTGGGCAGTCAGCCAGCGCACGCTTCTCCAGTTGAATGGTAGTGTGATGGATGCCCATCTCGCCTGCACGGGCGGTCATGGCTTCAAGTGCCTGCTGGTGCACGGCCGCCTCGCGAACCACCGCGTGCGCGCTCATGGCCACCACGCCCGATGTCAGCGTCCACACATGCAGGTCATGAACGGACTCGACATCGTCGATCGCCTCCAGCGCTCGGCGAACCTCCGCGACGTCAATGTGTGCCGGTGTGGATTCGAGCAGGATGTCCACACTTTCGCGGACGAGTTTCCAGCTGCCGCGCACAATCAGCGCGGTCATGAGAATCGACGCCACCGGATCGGCAAGGGTCCAGCCGAGGTAGCGGGCGCATACGGCCGCGGCGATGGCGGCCACGGAACCCAGAAGGTCGCTCAGCACGTGGAGATACGCGCCCCGGACGTTCAGCGAATGGCCTGCGCTGGAATGCAGCAACCGCGCGGCGATGATGTTGACCACCAGTCCACCGACGGCGACGAAGAACATCACGCCGGTTTCGACCGGCTCCGGAGCCCGGAGGCGGCCGATGGCCTCCCAGATTATCAGCGCCGACACCGCCAGCAGCGCAGCACCGTTCAGGAGCGCCGCAAGTATCTCGAACCGCAGGTAGCCGTACGTGCGACGCGGCGTGGCCGGTTGCCGCGCCAGCCAGGCGACGAAGAGCGAGAAGGCGAGTGCGCCGACGTCAGTCAGCATGTGGCCGGCGTCCGCCAGGAGGGCGAGCGAGTTCGAGACGATGCCGCCGACGACTTCCGCTACCAGGAAGACCGACGTGAGGATCAGGGCGATACGCAGCGCCCGCGACACCCCCGCATCAGCCTGTTCGCGGTGATGCACCTGCGCGCCGCGGTCGAAGGCCTGACCGTGGCGATGCCCGTGGGCATGGTCGTGATCGTCCACCGTCAAGTGCTGGCGACTCGTCGCTGCACAGTCATACCTTTTGTCCGTGCTGGCCCGGCTATCACTCATCGTCGTCCTTCTCGTCCTCAACGGCTATTTCGTCGCGGTGGAGTTTGCGCTGGTGCGCGCGCGCCGATCGCGCCTGCAGGCCATGATGCGCGCCGGTGATCCCATTGCCCGGTTCGCGTACAAGGCCACCGATGCAAAGAATCTCACCAAGATTCTCTCTGCGGGCCAGTTGGGAATCACCCTGGCCTCACTGGGTTTGGGCTGGGCAGCCGAGAGCACGCTCGGGCACACGTTCGAGGGTTGGTTCGCAGCGCTCCCATTTGCGATCGATGCCTCCCTTCGGGTCAGCATAGCGGCCGGCGTGGCCATCCTGTTCGCCACATACCTGCACGTGGTCTTTGGCGAGCTCGCGCCCCGGGCCGTGGCGCTCAATCACCCGGAGATGTTCGCCAAGTGGCTGGCACCCCCGCTGTATGCGTTCGCGTGGGTGACCACACCGTTCATCTGGGTACTGCACTCGTCCGCCGTTGCCGTGCTCAAGCTCTTCCGCCAGCCTGAGCCGAACGAGTCCGAATCGGTGCACTCGCCCCAGGAGCTTCGGATCCTGGTGGAGCAGGCCGAAAAGGAGGGAACCCTGCAGAGCACGGACGCCGAAATGATCGACGCCGTGTTTGAGTTCTCGGAGA
>JARIET010000003.1 GCA_031127185.1 Gemmatimonadota bacterium
GGTCGCTGTCGATGCGCTGGTTGGTGCGGCGGCCAATACTCAGGTCTCCGGGGTGGTGCCGGCAGCCGCACTCACCGGCCTGTCGGTCGGCGCTGCGGCCATTGTTTGGGCCGAGCTGGCGGGCCGCGCCGGTATCGCGCTCGACCGGCGGGGGGTTGAACGCCTGGCCGCGCAAGCCGCGACTCTCAAACCTGGCAGTGAGATCCCGCTCTCGGGCAGGGTCCGAGTCCGGCGAACGGTGTCGAGCTATTTGATAGGGGACGGGACTGGGGCCTCAACACTATATTAGGAAGATCATGAGTGCCGCCCCGGTTTCGGTGGCGTTTACGGCGCCCGCCGACCCGCGTCTTCTGGGTCGCGACGTGCGCCGGATCGCCTTTGACGCAGCGACGCTGAACGCGCGGGTTCGCGAGCTTGGCGCCGAGATCACGAGCGCATACCCGGACGGCGACCTGCTGGTGCTTGGGCTGCTCAAGGGGAGCTTTGTTTTCCTTGCCGACCTGGTGCGCGAGATCCGGCGGCCGCTGCACGTCGATTTTCTGGTGGCGTCGAGCTACGGCGAGGCCACCGTGTCGTCCGGGAACGTGAAGCTCGTCTACGATCCCGAGACCGTGCTGGAAGGGAAGCACATCCTCCTCGTGGAAGACATCGTCGACTCGGGAAAGACGCTGAACACGTTGATGGGGCTCCTCGGACAGCGTTCGCCCAAGTCGATCGAGATCTGCGCGCTTCTGCACAAGCGAATCGCCCGCGACCTTCCGCATCCCGTCCGGTTTGTGGGGTTTGACGCGCCGAACGAGTTTCTGGTCGGTTACGGGTTGGATCACGCAGAGAACTTCAGGCATCTCCCGTACGTGGCAAGCTTGGAGTAGGCACGAAAGTTGCTTCGATAGGCCTGGGTGGGCGATGTACCGCTAAAGTGGCGGAAGGTGTCCAAATAGGTACGCGGGTGTCGTCGGCGTCGTAGGGTAGTGGAGTGATCGTCCAAGCTGGAACCCATAGGAACCCATGAGCAACAACACGCAGGACAACAAACCCACCGGCTTTGGCCGCTGGTCAAAGCCCCTCGCCTTCTGGCTGCTGGTGTTTCTCGTGCCAGTGGCCTTTCTCCAGTTTTCCAAGGCAGGGAGCGACGCACTCGTCACGCTGACGTACTCGGATTACGACGAACAGATAAAGGCCAAGAACATCCAGCAGGTCGTTGTGACGTCGGGCAAGTACGAGTTGAAGGGTGAGTTCAACAATCCGTATGCGCCGACGGGCCAGAGCGCGGCGAAGAAATTCAAGATGACGCTGCCTGCGCCGATGTCGGATGCGCAGTTGCAGCGCCTGTCCGAGGCCGGGGTAAAGGTGCGTGCGGAAGAAGCGAAGCTTGGCTTCGGGAGCTTCCTGCTCGCCGCGCTCCCCTGGCTGGTGATCATCGGCTTCTGGTTCTTCTTCATGCGCCAGATGCAGGCGAATGGCGCCAAGGCGTTCTCGTTCGGCAAGTCGAAAGCCAAGCTCCTCACGGGCGACACACCGAAAGTCACGTTCGCCGATGTCGCCGGCTGCGACGAAGCGAAATACGACCTGCGCGAGATCATCGAGTTCCTCAAGGAGCCACAAAAGTTCACCAAGCTCGGCGGTCGCCTGCCCAAGGGCGCGCTGCTTGTCGGACCTCCTGGCACGGGCAAGACGCTGCTCGCCAAGGCTGTGGCGGGGGAAGCGGGGCGCCCGTTCTTCTCGATGTCCGGCTCGGACTTCGTCGAGATGTTCGTGGGTGTCGGCGCGAGCCGAGTCCGCGACTTGTTCGAGCAGGGCAAGGCGCATGCGCCGTGCATCATCTTCATTGATGAGATCGACGCCGTCGGTCGGCATCGCGGCGCGGGACTCGGTGGCGGTCACGACGAGCGCGAGCAGACGCTCAATCAGCTCCTCGTCGAGATGGACGGCTTCGAGTCCAACGATGGCGTGATCCTGATTGCGGCCACGAATCGCCCGGACGTGCTTGATCCCGCGCTGCTTCGCCCGGGCCGTTTCGACCGGCAGATCGTCGTGGATTCGCCGGATTATCGCGGCCGTGAAGGCATTCTCCGTGTGCACATGAAGAACAAGCCGATCGCTGACGATGTGAACATCGAAGCGATCGCCAAGAGCACGCCGGGCATGGCGGGTGCTGACCTCGCGAACCTTGTGAACGAAGGCGCGCTACTCGCTGCGCGTCGTGATCACGACAAGATCTTCATGAACGATTTCGAGGATGCCAAGGACAAGGTGATGCTTGGCGCCGAGCGAAAGTCGCTGGTGATGAAAGACGAAGAACGCCGTCTCACGGCCTATCACGAGGGCGGCCACGCCGTCTGCGCGATGATGGTGAAGGGGAATGATCCGCTGCATAAAGTCACCATCGTGCCGCGTGGGCGTACGCTGGGTGTGGCATACACGCTCCCCGAGGACGATCGCGTCAGCGTGACGCGTGAACAGCTCGAGGCGCGCCTGACGATGGCCTACGGTGGGCGTGTGGCCGAAGAGCTCGTGTTTGGCCACGACAAGGTCACCGCGGGCGCAGCCAGCGACATTCAGTTCGCGACGGGCCTCGCGCGGCGGTACGTCTCGCAGTGGGGGCTCTCCGACGTGATCGGCCCGATCCTGGTCGGCGAAAACGAGACTGAAGTATTCCTGGGTCGCGATTTCGGCAGCCGCCGCAGTGTGTCGGAGCGCACCGCGGAACTCGTGGATTCGGAAGTGAAGGCGGTCATTGGCCGCGCGTACGACCGGGCAACCAAGGTGTTGACCGAGCATCGCGCGCTGCTGGATGCCATTGCCGCGGCGCTGCTCGATCGCGAGACACTGTCGCGCGAGGACTTTGATCTGCTGCGCGGCGGCAAGGAGCTTCCTCCGCGCCCACCCTCGCAACTGCTCAAGGCCGATGCTCCGCCGCCGGCGGTGACGCTCACAGAGCCAAAGCGCACGCCGCCGCTGCTTGGTGGGCCGGAGCCGAGTCCAGCCTAACGCCACGTGGCGATTCTCCAAACGCCTCGTCGGGAATCCGACGGGGCGTTTGGCTTGTAAGCGGGCCTAACCCTCAGTATTTTATAGTGTTATGCCATTTCAGGACCTGCCGGACCGAGTCGCCGAAATTCGACAACGCATCCAGGCGGCGAAGGTTCGTGGCGGGCACGGTCAGGATGTCCGCATCGTGGCGGTCACCAAGACCCACGGTCCGGATGCAGTGCTCGCCGCGATGGCCGCCGGTGTTCGCGACATCGGCGAGAACAAGGTGCAGGAAGCGCTGGAGAAGCAGGAAGCATTGGCGGCGCGGGCGGCGATGACGGGCGGAATTCCCGCCATCACGGCTCGGGCAACGCCGCCGAACGTGATGGCCGCAGGGCTCCAGTGGCACCTGATTGGGCATCTGCAGCGCAACAAGGTGAAACATTTAGGTCGGTTTGCCCTCTTCCACGCAGTGGACAGTGGGCGGCTCGCCGATGCGATCGATCAGTTTGCGGTCGCGCAGGGACGGGTCGTGGACGCCCTGCTCGAGGTGAATATCTCCGGCGAGGAATCGAAAGGCGGCTTTTCACTCGCCGATTTGCCGGGCGAAGCAGCGAGACTTGCGGGGCGCAGCGGGTTGCGTGTGGTCGGCGTGATGACGATGGCGCCCTTCGGCGCCGACGAAGTGACGCTGAGGTCGGTTTTTTCTGGCGCGCGCAATGCGCGGCAGGTGGTGGCCGCGGCGGGCCATCCGGCCGGTGAGCTGTCGATGGGCATGAGCGGCGACTACGAAATCGCCGTTGAGGAAGGCGCAACCATGGTGCGCCTGGGCACGGTGCTGTTCGGTGAACGGGGCGGTTGAGCGAACGCTGGGCCACGGGAGGACGCGATGAACGATGAGATCTTTCACCTGACGCCGGTTGATGTGCGACGGTTCGAGTTCGGCACCGCGCTGCGCGGCTACGACAAGTCGCGCGTGGACCAGTTTCGCGAACAGGTCGCGGACGAACTTGAACGCCAGGCGCGCGTGAACCAGGAGCTCGAAGCCAAGGCCCGCGGATTTCACGAGCAGCTTCGGGCGTTTCGTGAGCGCGACAAGGCGCTGAACGACGCGCTCATCTCGGCGCAGCAGATGCGCCAGGACACCAAGGAGCAGGCCGATCGCGAGGCGCAGCTCATCGTTCGCGAAGCACAGGCCGACGCGGACAAGCTCGTCGCCGAAGCGCGCACGGCGTCGGACGAATTGCTGGAAGCGGCGAAAGTCGGCGTGCGAAAGCTGGAGCGGCAGGTCGACGCGCTGGAGCGGCTCCGGCGCAGCTACCTCGTGCAGATGCGGAAGATGGCCGAGCAGCAACTCGCCGAGATGCAGGCTGCCGAGCAGGCGCCGGCCCCACCGCGCCCGACGCCGGTGGATCCGGCTGAAGAGGTACAGGGCTGAACCGCATTCCAGGGTCCGAACACGCTCACCGCGGCGCGGAGGTTCGCGCGGCGGCTGACGTCGTGCGCGCGCGCATCGGTACCGGTGCCGAGATCGCGATCATTCTTGGCACGGGGTTGGGGGCGCTGGGGCGCGCCATCACCGCCGAGCATACGGTTGCCTACGAAGACATCCCCGGGTTCCCGCTCTCCACCGTGGAGTCGCATGCCGGTCGCCTGATCGTCGGCACGCTCGGCGGCAAGCGCGTGATGGCGATGCAGGGCCGCTTTCATCGGTACGAAGGGTATTCGCTGCAGCAGGTGACGTTCCCGATCCGCGTGCTACGGGCGCTCGGCACGCGTACGCTGATCGTGAGCAACGCCTGCGGCGGCATGCGCGAGGAGTGGAGCGCAGGCGACCTGATGTTGATCGCTGATCACATCAATCTTCTTGGGGACAATCCCCTCGTCGGGCCAAACGACGACACGCTTGGCCCCCGCTTTCCTGACCTGAGTGAGGCTTACGACCGCTCTCTCATGGCGTTGGCGCAGGATGTTGCCCGCGCCGAAGGGGTCACAGTACGTGAAGGGGTGTATGCCGCGGTCGCCGGGCCCAACCTGGAGACTCCCGCCGAGTACCGCATGCTGCGTCGGATTGGCGCGGACGTGGTCGGCATGAGTACGGTCCCCGAGGTGATCGTGGCCCGGCACGGGGGCATGCGGGTGCTGGGCATCTCAATCATCACGGATATGTGCATTCCCGAAACACTCGAACCGGCCTCGCTCGCGAAGATTCTCGCTGTGGCTGCGGCCGCTGAGCCAAAGTTGACTGCGCTGGTGCGCGCTGTGGTGGAGCGTCTGTGACCGCACCCAATGACTCGCCGATGACTGCGCCCCGGTTTGCTCCGCTCGCCGCCGATATGTCGGCGAACACGCTCGAAGAGGAACTGCTCGCGCTCTGGCGCGCAGAGCGCATCGTCGAGCGCGCGCTGGCGCTGGGCGCCGACGGATCGCGGCCGAGTTTTGTGTTCTACGACGGTCCGCCAACGGCGAATGGGCGTCCCGGCATCCACCATGTGCTGGCGCGCACCGTCAAGGACTTGATCTGCCGGCATCGGATGATGCAGGGCTTCCACGTGCCGCGCAAAGCGGGATGGGACACGCACGGCCTGCCCGTGGAGATCGAGGTGGAGAAGGCGCTGGGCATCAGCGGGAAACAGGATATTGAGCGCGTGGGTGTTGAGGCGTTCAATGCGAAATGCCGCGAGAGCGTCTGGAAGTACCGTGAGGAATGGGAACGCATTGTCGAGCGTGTGGCACACTGGCTCGACTATGAGCACCCGTATGTCACGTACACCAATGAGTACATCGAGAGCGAATGGTGGGCGCTCAAGACACTGTTCGACAAGGGCTTGCTGTACCGCGGGCACAAGATTCTGCCCTATTGTGCGCGCTGCGGCACGTCGCTCTCGAGTCATGAAGTGGCGCAGGGGTATGACGACGTAGACGATCCATCGGTTTATGTAGCGCTGGATTTAGAACGGGATACGACGGGACGTGGGGGGACGCGGGAGGACGTGCAGCTCCGGCGGCGGATCCTGGTGTGGACTACCACGCCGTGGACGCTCGTGTCCAATGCGGCGCTCGCCGTGCATCCGGACCTCACGTACGTGGAAGTGGCGAAGAAGGCGGGTCGTGACTGGACGCTGATTCTTGCCGAGTCGCGCGTGGCCGCGGTGCTCGGCGGCGACTGGGCGGACCGGTGGGATATGGTGGGTTCGATGCGCGGATCGGAGCTTGCGGGCGTGCGGTACAAGCGGCCGCTCGATTGGGCGGAGTATCCCGCGGACACAACACACGAAATCATTGTGGCCGAGGAGTTCGTCAGCGCGGACGACGGCTCGGGCGTGGTGCACATGTCGCCGGCGTTCGGGGCGGACGACTACGGCGCCGGGGTTCGGCATAACCTCTCGTTCCTGCAGCCGGTGAATGCCCGCGGCGAGTTTCCCGCGGACTTCCCGGTGGTTGGCGGCAAATTCTTCAAGGACGCCGATCCACTTATCATCGAAGAACTCAAGAAGCGCGACGTCCTCTGGAAAGCGACGACGGTCACGCACTCGTATCCGCACTGTTGGCGCTGCGACACGCCGCTGCTTTACTACGCGCGGACGTCCTGGTTCGTGCGGACGACGGCGTTCCGGGACGAGATGCTGGCGCGCAACGCGGCGGTCACCTGGGTGCCGCCGGAGACGGGCAGCGGGCGATTCGGCGAGTGGCTCGAGAACAACATCGACTGGGCGATTTCGCGCGACCGCTACTGGGGCACGCCGTTGCCGGTGTGGGAATGCGATGCGGACCCGGAACACCGGATGGCGATTGGCTCCTACGCCGAACTGGCGACGGTGGCCGCGCGCGAGCTGCCCGGAGATTTCGATCCGCACAAGCCGTTCATCGACGCCTGGCACTGGAAATGTGTGCAGTGTGCGGTCAGCGGTTCGCAGGTGGCGGACGTCCGCGGCACAATGCGCCGCGTACCTGAGGTCATCGACGCGTGGTTCGACTCGGGCTCGATGCCGTTTGCCCAGTGGCACTATCCGTTCGAGAACCGCCACAAGGTGCAGGCCGAGTTTCCTGCCGACTACATCGCCGAAGGTGTGGACCAGACACGCGGGTGGTTCTACTCGCTGCTGGCGATTTCCACCGGGCTGGGCGATGCGCTGCCGAACAACGGAGCGGGCGTCGCCTCGCCGTACCGCGCTGTGGTGGTGCACGACCTGGTGCGCGACGCAAACGGGCAGAAGATGTCCAAGTCGCGCGGCAATACGGTGAATCCGTGGGAGGTGATGGAACGCCACGGCGCAGACGCCACCCGCCTGTTCCTGGTGTCGTCGAGCCAGATGTGGGTGCCGAAGAATTTTGACGAGCAGGTACTTCGAGATGGCGCGGGGCGCTTTCTCATCACGCTGCGGAACCTCTATCAGGGTGCATTTGCGCAGTACGCAAACTTCGGGTGGGAGCCGTCGGCGCGGGATCCGCGCCCGGCTGATCGCCCCCTTCTCGACCGCTGGGTGCTGTCGCGTCTGGCGGCGGTGGAGACCGAAGCCGACACACTGCTCACGCGGTTCGACGCCACCGGTGCCCTGCGACTGGTGATGCAGTTCATCGACGACGACGTTTCCAAGTGGTACGTGCGGCTCGCGAAGCGGCGGTTCTACGATGTGGACGGTGACGACAACCGCGCTGCATTTGCGACGTTGCACGAGGTGTTGACGGTCTCGTGTCGCCTTCTCGCGCCCTTTGCCCCATTTGTCACCGATTGGATGCACCGGCAACTCACGGGACGGTCGGTGCATTTCGAGCAATATGTCCGCACTGGGGAACAGCGGGACGTGGGGGGACGTGGGGGGACTAGCGGGGCAGGGCACGAGCCCGATCTCGAGGCGGCGATGGTCGCCATTCGTGCGCTCGCGTCGGCCGGACGGGCCGCGCGTGAGATGGCGAAGGTCAACGTGCGGCAGCCGCTCGCGCGACTGGTCTGCGTGCCGGGGGCACTCGGCGCCGCCGCGCGAGCGCACCTTGATGCGCTGGTTCCGATCCTTGCGGCCGAGCTCAACGTGAAGAACGTCGAGTTTGCCACCAGTGCCGACGCGCTCGTCTCGCTGGAGGCAAAGGCGAATTTCCGCGCACTCGGCAAGGTGTTCGGCAAGGACACGCCAAAGGCCGCCGCGGCCGTGGCGGCACTGGGGAACGATGCGCTCATGACGTTCGAGCGGGGCGAGCCGGTGCTTGTGAACGTCGAGGGCCGGGAACACCAACTCACGGCCGACGACCTGACCATCCTGCGAAAGGCGAGCGGCTCGCTGGTGGTGCAGCAGGAAGGTGCCCTGTTTGCCGCGATCGACCCGACGGTAACGCCGCTGTTGCGCGCTGAGGGGATTGCGAGAGAGTTGGTGAGCCGTACGCAACGACTGCGTAAAGAAACCGGACTCGAGGTGAGCGACCGTATTATCCTGCATGTCGCCGGACCGGCATCCGTAACCGATGCCGCGAAGTCGCACCGCGAGTGGATCGCGGGGGAAGTGTTGGCGCGGGACATCGTGATTGGCGACGCGATGTCGGACGAAACTCTTGCCGCGCGCGCTGTGTCCGTCGAACTCGACGGAGCCACGGCACATCTCGCCCTTACCAGGGACAGCTGACGATGGCTCCAACGAGCGCTGGCGAAAAGGACAAGTCCTTCAAGCCGATGAACAAGAAGAACCTCAATCATTTCGAGAAGCGCTTGCTTGAGGAGCGCCGGCGCGTGCTGAAGGAACTCGGTCACTACGACGAGACCTTCGGCAACACGCCGCAGGGCGCGGACGGCGACCTGTCGTCGTATTCGTTCCACATGGCCGATCAGGGTACGGACGCGATGGAGCGCGAAAAGGCATTTCTCTTTGCCAGCCAGGAAGGGCGTTTCCTCTGGCATATCGACGAAGCATTGCGCCGACTCTACAAGAAACCCGAATCGTTCGGCAAGTGCCACAGCTGTGGCGGCGAGATTGCCTTCGAGCGCCTCGACGCCCTGCCGCATGCCCGCTTCTGCATCAACTGCAAGCAGAAAGAGGAAGATGGGAAACGCGGATAACGGGGATCAGCAGCCCGGATTTCGCGGATACGACGGCGTGACGGCGAAGCCCCTCGTGCGGCCGCGGCTCGTCGCGGCGATCGTCGCGGGGATTGTCGTCGCCGACCAGATCACCAAACTGGTCGCCGTCGACTTTCTTGGCGCGCCCTATTTGCCGCATAGCGTCATTGGGAACACGGTCCGTTTGACACTCGTCTACAACCCGGGCGCGGCGTTTGGCCTGCACCTCGGTCCGTATTCGCGCTGGATATTCACCGCACTCACCATGGGCGCGCTGGCGCTCCTCTGGCAACTCTACCGGGACACGCGGGCCAACGAGCGCTGGCGGGTCCTGGCCATCGCCTGTGTCACCGGCGGTGCTATCGGCAACTTGATTGACCGGCTCCGTTCGAGCCGCGGTGTCGTCGACTTCCTCGACGTCGGCATCGGAACTACGCGCTGGCCGACGTTCAACGTCGCCGATATCGCCGTCAGTTGCGGCGCCGTCCTGCTCGCCATCGTGCTCTGGCGCGAGGACGCGACGCGCCATGCCGCTTCCGGCTCACCTGATGTCGCAGATCCGACGAACGCCGCCCCCGCCACCGACCCCGCCCACTCCGCTCCCGCCGCCGACGCACCGATTCGCGGTTGAGGATGGAGAAGCGGGAACGCGGCTCGACGTCCTCGTCGGGCAGCGCTTGTCGTTGTCGCGCACGCAAGCCGCTACGCTGATTGCCGATGGGCGAGTGCAAGTGGCCGGTCGCGCGGAACGGGCCAGCTTCAAGGCCGAGAGCGGCGTCGAGGTGACGGTGCACGTGCCGGAACCGGTCGGCCGTGAGGTGCTCGCGGAGCAGATCCCGATCAGCGTGGTCTTTGAGGACGAAGACATTCTGGTGGTGGACAAGGCAGCCGGAATGGTTGTGCACCCGGCGCCAGGGAACTGGACCGGAACCCTCGTCAATGCCCTCAAGGGCCGTGGTCAGGCGTTGGCCAATGCAGGAAACGAGGATCGTGCAGGGCTCGTGCATCGGCTCGACAAGGAAACGTCGGGCCTGATGATTGTGGCCAAGTCGGAACGCGCCCACCGCGTGCTCGCCAAGGCCATTTCGGAACGGCGGGTCGCGCGCCGCTACGCCGCCCTCTGCTGGGGCCACGTGAAGGGCGACGACATCACCGTCGATGCGCCCATCGCGCGCGACCCGAACGATCGCAAGCGGATGGCAATCGTGGCCGCCGGCCGGGCTGCGAAGACGGACTTCCACCGGTTGGCCCGGTTCACGAGTACCGACCTGCTGCGCGCCCACCTGCACTCGGGGCGGACGCACCAGATTCGCGTGCATCTCGCCTCCATCGGACACCCCGTGGTGGGCGACGACACGTACGGTGGCGGAGGGGCCCGCCGGCTCGTGGCGCTGCCCCCGAAACGGCAGTTTTTACACGCCGCCTGGCTGCGGTTTCGGCACCCGGGGTCGAACGAGGAACTCGACTTCCGTGCGCCGCTGCCGCCTGAGCTTCGAACGTCGCTTGGCGCGGTGTCGGAGACCCCCGAAATAATTGCCCACCCGGATCCCTTGGAGTACCTTGGCTTCTATAGAGTCGACGACTGATTTTCAGGGTCGCCGGCTGCTCCGATTTCGGGCCGCCGGCACGGCGTGTGCCTGCGACCTGGGCGCGGTACGGGAGATCGTGCGCGGGCGCCCGCTGGCCCGATTGCCTGGGGCGCCTGCCTGGGTGCCGGGGATCATGAACCTCCGCGGCACGCTGGTCACGGTCGTGGACCTGTCCGTACGCCTTGGCGCGGCGCCGGTCGGCCCACCGCGGGTCGTGATGGTGGTGGAGGGGGCCGGAAAGCGCTTCGGGTTGGGTGTGGAATCGGTGCAGGGTGTGGCCGATATCACAGAAGAACTGATGGAACCGCTCGATGCTCAACGCAACTCGGGCGGCGTTGTCGGGGCGCTGGCACACCTTCCCGATGGTGTAACGCAGTGGTGCGAGATCGATGTGATCGCCAGGGAGAGTCTGGCGGGGTGAGGGCGAGGGCGAACGACACCTACCGACGAGGATGATGTGGCGCACACAGTCTTGATCTGCGATGACGCGATCTTCATGCGAACGATGGTCGGCGACATCCTTCAACAGGCCGGGTTCGATGTGGTGGGCGAGGCAGAGACCGGCCGGGACGCCGTTGAGAAATACAAACAGTTGCGCCCGGACCTCGTCACGATGGACATCGTGATGCCGGACATGGGCGGTATCGATGCCGTTCGGGAGATCACCTCGTTCGATCCGGGCGCCAAGGTGCTGATGTGCAGCGCGATGGGGCAGCAGGCGCTCGTGGTGGAGGCGATCCAGGCCGGGGCCAAGGACTTCGTTGTGAAGCCGTTCCAACCGAGCCGCGTGCTGGAGGCGGTGCAGCGCGTCCTGGGGTAGTCCGCTCTCCATGGCGCTCGACGCATCCCGCTACGCTGAACTCTTCCGGAGCGAAAGTCAGGACCAGCTCCAGACGATAAACCGTGCGCTGCTGACCATCGAGTCGGCGCGTGGCGACGCCTCATCGGCCGCCACGGCCGCCGCCGTGGCGGAAGTCTTCCGCGCTGTGCACACGGTCAAGGGCATGAGCGCGACAATGGGATACCAGGCCGTGGCAGAGTATGCCCACGAGCTGGAGTCGCTGCTCGACCGCATGCGCGGCGAGGGTGCGGCGGTCACAATGCCGGTGATGGATGCGCTCTTCGCGGCTGCTGATGCGCTCGAGCATGGGATTGGCGAGGCGTCCGAGGCCGCGCCGCGCACGGAAGCGATGACCAACGCGTTGCACCGGTTGTCCGGCGCATTTCGCGCCGCTGGGGGCGAGAACGCGGTGAGCGATGCGGCGCGAACCGGCGTAACGCCCGGCGCCGCCCATCGCGCATCGGGAGCGCTGCACCGAGTGTCCGGCGCCGTGGCCGCCGAGCCCCTCGTGGAAGCGGACTCGGGCCCCACTGTTGTCGATCCCTTTGATGGGCCGGGCGTGATCATTCGCATCCGGCAGTCGGCGACGACGACCCTTCCCGGCGTCCGGGCATTCATCGTCACGCAGAAGCTGGCGGCGATTGGCGAGGTCGCCGCCGTCAGTCCCCCGCTTGAGCAGCTGCAGGCCGCTGAGGCGCCCCAGGGATTTGCCGTGCGCCTGGTGACTGGGGCCGACGCCGCGGCCATCGAAGCCGCCGTTCGCAGCGCTGGCGACGTCGACACGGTGCATGTGGACATGCTTGGCCGCGCCCGGAAACGTGCTGCCGGACCAGCCGATGAGCCGATCGCCGAGACGACATCGGCCCGGGTGCGGCAGGTGAAGATCGACCTTTCGCGGCTCGACACGATGATGAACCTCGTTGGCGAACTCGTCATCGCGCGCGGCCGGTTGGTCCAACTCACGGCAGGTAGCCCGGACCCTGCGCTCGACGAATCCGTGACCCAGATGGCGCACCTCGTTGGCGAGTTGCAACGCGAGATCACCGCCAGTCGCATGGTGCCGGTTGGTCAGGTGTTCGATCGCTTTCCGCGCATGGTGCGCGACGCCGCGCGCGGGCTCGGCAAGGACGTGCGCTTCGAAGTGGAGGGTCGCGACATTGAGCTGGATCGGTCGCTGCTCGACGAAATGGCTGAGCCGCTCGTGCACTTGCTGCGCAACGCGATCGACCACGGGCTCGAGGGACCAGCGGAGCGGACGGCAGAGGGCAAACCTGCGGCCGGAACACTCTTCCTGTCGGCCACCCGCGAGCGCTCGGCCGTGGTGATTCGCGTGCAGGATGATGGCCGGGGTATCAATCGGGCTCGCGTGCTCGAGCGGGCGCGCGTCAGCGGGCTGGTGGACGCGGGGGTACGCGATCTCGACGACGCGGACCTGTTGCGCTGCCTCGCCCACCCCGGTTTCTCCACGAAAGACTCGGTCACAGGACTGTCTGGCCGTGGCGTGGGCGTCGACGCCGTCGTGAACAAAGTCCGCAGCCTTGGCGGCTCCGTGGAACTCCACACCGCGCTGGGAGCAGGGTCGAGTTTCACGCTTCGGCTGCCGCTCACCGTTGCGATCGTGCGTGCGCTCCTCGCCCGCGCAGGCGGGGAACACTACGCACTTCCGCTGACGCACGTGCGCGAGACCCTGGAATGGGGCCCGGACAGTGTGCGCCAGGTGAACGGCACGGATGTGCTGGTACTCCGCGACGAGGTGCTGCCGCTCGTCGACCTGCGCGATGTCGTGCAGCTCCGGGGTGTGCGGGCCGCAAACGCCACGCGGGAGATCGTCGTGGTTGAGCGCGGCGAGCGGCGGACCGGGCTGGTGGTGGACGAGTTGCTCGGGCAGGACGAAATCGTGGTGAAGCAGTTCGACGCGGCGCGTGGTGAAGCCACCGCTGCGGGGCTGTTCACCGGCGCGACGATCCTCGCGGATGGCGCTCCGGCATTGATCATGGACCTCGCAAGCCTCCTCTAGCCGCACGCGCGCGGACCCCGATGAACGATCTCAAGAACCTCTCTCCCGGCCAGCTTGACGCGCTTCGCGAAGTCGCGAACATCGGCGCGGGCCACGCGGCCACGGCGCTTTCGCAGATGACGGGCCAGCGCATCATGATCAGTGTGCCCACGGTCAACGTGGCGCCGCTCGAGGATGTGCCAAACCAGATCAGCGACGGTGAGGAGCCGGTGGCGGCCGTGTTGATGCGGATGATGGGTGACCTCACGGGCATGACGCTGCTCGTTTTCCCGAAAGCGACGGCGCTGGAGGTGGCCGGGCTGATGATGCGCCGGCCCGCCGTGGAATTCGGGATGATAGAGCAATCGGCCATCAAGGAGGCCGGGAATATCCTCAGTTCGGCGTACATGAACGCGCTTTCGGAGTTCATGGGGATGATCCTCATGCCGTCGCCGCCGTCCCTGGCGGTGGATCACTCGCAGGCGGTGCTCAGCTCCACCTATGTCGAAGTGTCGCCGACGGCCGGGGTCGTCCTGTGCGTGGAGAGCGAGTTCATCCTCACCGACGCCAAGACCCGTGTGCGCGGCCTGTTTCTCCTGCTCCCGGATCCGCCGAGTCTCGCGGCCATCCTGAGGTCGCTCCGGGTCTGATGTCCGCAGCGATGGGCTCGGACCGCGACCGCGAAGCGCTGCGGTCGTTCGCCAGGCGGATCGATCCGTCGGACGCAGGTGCGCACAACAACCTGGGTGTGCTCTACTACAACAAGGGGCTGTTCGAGGAAGCCGCGGCGGCATTCACCAAGGCGCTCGAACTCGATCCGCGGATGCAGGTCGCGCAACGCAATCTTGAAGTCGCCTACCTCAACACGGGCTACTACGAAAAGCGCGTGGCGCAGCTCCGCGACCGGCTGCGCCTGCGGGTGGACGATCGCGACGCGCGCTGGGAGCTGGGCCGTGCCTATGCGCTGCTCGGGCAGCACGAGGAGGCGGTCGCGGAATTCTCGGCACTCCTGCGCCATCACCCAGGCGACCTTGGCGCGCTGACGCAACTGGGCCTTGCCGAGAAGGCGCGCGGCAACCTGGTCGAGGCGCAGCAGTGGTTTGAGGAGTCGCTTACCCTCGACCCGGGCAGTTCAGTCACCTACTTCAACCTCGGCGAGATCCTGTACAATCAGGGCCGGCACGAGGAGTCGCTGACGGCGCTCCAACGGGCCATTGCGCTCAACCCCGATAACCCCGACGCGCATTTCCTCCTTGGCTTCGTGTACGGCGACATGGGGCGGCACGATGAGGCGCGCGCATCGAGCAAGCGCGCGATTCAGCTCAACCCCGCGCTTTCGCGAGCGCAGACGAATCTCTCGATCGACCAGTACAACGCCCAGAAGTACGAGCAGCTGGTGAGTGAGCGGGCGGACTCCGTCACGCCGCGACGCTCAGTTCGCCAGTTGCAGGTCACCGAGAGCGGGCAACTTGCCCACTACAACCTCGGTGTGGCCTTTCGCCAGAAGGGCTACTTCGCCGAGGCGCTCCGGGAATACGGCTTGGCACTGGAACGGGGAGAGGATGCCTTCATCGCCCGCCAGGCGATGGCGGAGGTGCACCTCCTCAAAAAGGAGCCTGCCGCCGCGTTGGCGCTCTACGATCGGCTGGTCCTCGAACAACCCGCGAGTCCGAAACTGTGGAACGAGCGCGGCCTGGCCCTGCAGCAGGAGAGCCGACAGGGCGATGCGGCGGAGAGTTATCGCAAGGCGATTGCCGCCGACCCCGCCTACGCCATCGCCCACAACAACCTCGGTGTGGCCCTGTATCACGTCGGCCAGCGCGACGAAGCCATCGACGCGTTTCGGCAGGCGCTGGAAGTCAACGGGGCGTTTGTGAAGGCGCGGCTCAACCTGGCGTTACTGCTCACGAAGAGTCGCCGGTACCAGCTTGCGCTCGAGGCGTACCGCAAGGTGCTGGTGGCCGAGGGCGAGAATCCGGTGGCGTGGAACGGCATTGGCCTCGTGCTGGGCGAGTTGCGCAAGTTCGAGGACGCCCGCAACGCGTATGCGCGCGCGATCCAGGCGCGTCCGAACTACGCCGAGGCGCATTACAACTTGAGCTTTACGCTCTCCAACCTTGGTGATTTCGAGGGGGCGCTGCGCGAGACGAAGCGCGCGCTGGAACTCGATCCCTACTATGTGCCGCAGAAGTTCGAGCTCGCGATCGACCTGGAATTTGAAGATCCCGATTTCAGCGTACAGCCGGAGTTGGGCTCCGAGAAGCGTGTGTCCAGCGAGGTCGAATCATTTTCGTTCGACCCCAAGCTGCTTGACACGCTGTTCACGGAATTGGCGCCCACACCGCAGGCCACGCCCGTTGTGGAGCCGGCGCACGAGTCCAATCCGTACGCAATGGCGGCCGACTACCTCACCAAGGGGCTGCTCGACCGCGCGACGGCCGAGACGAGCCGGGCGCTGAACCGCGGAGCGGATTCCGCCGAAGGCCACGCGCTGCTGGGTGACATTCTCTGCCGGCAGGGCGCGTACGGCGACGCACTGGAGAAGTACCGCATCGCCGCGGAGGTGAACCCGCTGCACCTCCGCGCCCGGCGCGGTCAGGCGCAAACGCTGGTCATGCTTGGCCGCGGTGCCGAGGCTCGCGATGTCGCGGAGCAGTTGCTCGTCGGCGCCGAGCGCGATGCCGATGCACTGATGCTGGTGGCGAGTTGCCGTTTCGAAGCGGGAGACCCTGCGGCCGCACTCGAGGCGCTCGACGCCGCCCGCACTGCGGCGCCGGCACGTGCCGATGTGCTCCGCTGGATTGGCAATATCACGCGATCGCTGGGAGACACCGAAGGTGCGATCGCCGCGTATCGGCACGCCCTGGCCCTCGACGCGGATTTCGCCGTGGTGCGGTTCGATCTCGCGCGCCTGTTGACGCAGCGCGAGGCCTGGGCCGAGGCAGAGAAGGAGTTGCTCGCCGCGTTGGATGCGGTGCCGACGTACACCGAGGCCACGCTTGAGCTGTCGCGGGTGCGACGCCTTACGGGCAGGCACGGCGATGCCATACGCACATTGGCCGAGCTGCTCCAACGTGATTCGTACAACTTCGAGGCATTGATCGCCTTGGGCGAGACGTTGATCGAGGTGGGGCGCCGGACCGACGCCGGGATGGCGTTCAAGCGGGTCCTGGCGTTCGACCCGGACAACGTCGGCGCGATGTTCTACGAAGGCGAGCTTCTCGCCGAACAGAAGCGTTTCGAAGAAGCGATTGCGCGCTGGGACCGCGTTGTAGACCTGGAACCAGCCGGGGAGTTCGCCCGCCGTGCGCGTCGCGAAGCCCGGAGCGCGGCCGACCTGCTGAAGGTGTTCGGCCAGCGGTCGCAACCGGTCGAGGTGGTGACCGACCCCACAGCGGCGGCGCTCGCCGCCGCGCGCGCCGCACGGAAGCCGGCCGGCGCCCTCACTCCGGTCGGCGCGGCCGGTGTGACCAGCGGGGAGGGCTGAGATGGCGATCGAAGGCCCGCTTCGGGAACTCGGCATTCACGACGTCTTCCAGATCCTCGACCTGAGTCGGAAGACGGGAACGTTGCACGTCACTTCTGAGTTGCGCGACAACTCCGGCCGCGTCCTCTTCCGGCAGGGCCGGGTGGTGGGCGCCAACATCAAGAGCCACCCGCTGCGCATCGGCGACCTCCTGCTCAAGAAGGGGCGCGCGACCGAGGCCGACATCACGCGTGCACTGGCAGCGCAGCGTGAGGGCGGCGGGCAGAAACGGCTTGGCGACTTCCTCATCGACTTCGGCGTGATCAGCGCCAAGGAGCTCGAGCGCGAGGTGCGCTCGCAGATCGAGAATGTGATCTTCGACCTGCTCTCATGGAGCGAGGGCTTCTTTCGCTTCGAGGATGGCGGCACGCCAGAGCACGAGGGGAGCATCGTCAACATTTCCACGGAATCGCTGCTGATGGAGGGCGCGCGACGGATTGACGAGTGGTCGCGCATCGCCGATCGCGTGCCCAGCCTGGCCTGCGTACCGTCAATCGCCGACGTCGACGAAGGTGAGGCACCGCGCATGGACCTGCTCCCGAACGAATGGGAAGTGCTGACCATGATTGACGGGGCGCGGGACCTCCGGCAAATCTCGGATGCGCTCGTGCGATCGGACTTCGATGTTGCACGCATCGTCTATGGGCTGGTGAGCACGGGGGTGGTCAGCCTGAAGGTTCCGGGAGGGCGGGGTTCGCGCCGCAGCACGGCGCGCGTGCTGACCCCTGGCACGCAGCAGGCTGTGTCGGCCACCCCCGATCCGACGCCGGCCGACGGCGTACCGGTGGACGACCTTGCCCGGGGATTTGCCGCGCTGCGCGTGGCCGATTTTGACACCGTCGTGAAGGCGTGGGCGCAGTTTCTGCAGACCCATCCCTACGACGACCGGTCGCCGCAGGTGCGTCAGGGACTCGACGCCGCGCTGAAGTTGCGCGCCATGCTTGAGGCGCCCCAGTCGTGATGGAAGCCGACGACATTCGCCTGATGAGCGAGATGCTCGCCGCAGATCCGACGAGCCTCGTGTTTCTGCAACTCGGCGAGGCGCTGCGCCGCAAGGCGCAGCTCGACCTCGCGTGGCGGGTGGCCACGCGGGGTGTGGAGCGTCATCCGGGGCGTGCCGATGCGCGTGATCTTCTGGCGCGCATCGCCGCGGATCGGTCCGACTTTTTGCGCGCCCGCGCGGAATGGGAGCAGGCGCTCGCACTCTCCCCCGGGCACCCGGCTGCACAGAAGGGACTCGGGTTCCTGCTGTTTGCCCAGGGGGAGACGGGCGAGGCAGAGCGGTTCCTCGCTGCCGCGGCAGCCACGGACCCGTCCGATGCGTCGATCACTGCCGCGCTCGAGAAGATTCGGGCGGCGCGTGCGTCCGCCGAGGCAAGCGTGCAGGATCGGCCGACGCTCGCGATGCACGCCCGCAACTCGGGTGGAGGTCGCGTCCCCCGCACCACGCAGGCGCTGGGCATGCCGGTGCCGTTTGCGCCGCTTGCGGTGGATCCACGCGACCTCTTCGTGGAGGTGCTGCCAGACAGGTCGCACGCCGCCTTGCTGCTCGACTCGGACGGCCTGGTGGTCGCCGGGCGCTACCTCGGCGACGACGGCCTCGACCTCGGCGAGGCGGTGGGCGCACAGCTCTCAGGCGTCAGCGACGAAGCCGCGCGCGCCATGCGGCATTTGGGGCTGGGTGCCTGGCGCCAGATTTCATTTGAGGCGCAGGCCGCGAGCGTTGCGATGGCGCCACACGCGAATGGCCTACTGCTGGTGGCGGCGCCGCGTTCCGTGCCACTCGGTTTCCTGCGACGAATCCTGGATCGCGCTCGTGAGCGCGCGCGCAAGTGGATGGAGAGCGGAACGTGACCGCGTCGCCATTCTCCGCCATGCTCAGCGCCCTCATTCGCCATCGCGGCGTGAAGGGATGCCTTGTGGTGGGCGAGGGTGACGGGCTCATCGTCGACTCGAACCTGCAGATCGGGGTCAACGGCGCGACCTTTGCCGCGTTGACGGCGTCGCTCTATCGCAAGGCGCGGCGCGCGGCCCAGGCTGCCGGATTTGGTGACGCTACGTTTCTGGAACTCGATGCCGAGGGCGGCCGCGTCTGCGCCGTGGGCCGCAATGACCTCGTGCTCGTGGTCGTCGCCGAGCCGCGACTCAACGTTGGACTCGTGCGCGTCGAGATGCTGAAGGCCGCGGAGTCGCTCGGATGAAGCTCCAGGTCGCTGCCGACTGGGTTGAGGCGCCCCTCAAGGCGTTCGTGGGCGAGGCTCGTGCCGAAATCGCCGTGCTGCTGCACCCCACTGGCCAGGTGCTGGGCCAGTTCGGGTTCGCGCGGTCGGTGGACGTCGTCACCGCCTGCGCACTGGGCGCGGCCATTCACGCGTCGTCCGGCGAACTGGGCAAGCAACTCGACGGCAAGCCGTTCACGGTGATGCACTATGCCGGCCCGCACAAGCAGATGTTTCTTGCTCCCGTACCGATTGACGGTGGGACGTTGCTGCTGCTCACCGTGTTCGATGATGAGAGTTCGCTTGGGCTCGTGCAGATCTTCTTCAAGGAGTTCTGCGCCGCACTGGCAAAGGTTGCGCCGCAATGGAAGGGGGCCGAAGCTGCGCTGGCGACCGATTTCGAGAACGAACTCAACAAGAACCTGGCCGTGATGTTCGGCCGGGGCTGACCAGAACCATCATGTCACTCGTCAACTACGCCACGCGCGAGATCACGTGCAAGATCGTCTACTACGGGCCGGGACGGTCGGGCAAGACGACAAACCTGCACTACATCTACGGGCAGGTACCGGGTGACCGCAAAGGCCAGATGGTCTCGCTGGCGACGCAGACCGATCGGACGCTCTTCTTTGATTTCCTGCCGATTGATCTCGGCTCCATCTCCGGCTTCTCCACGAAGTTCCAGCTCTACACGGTGCCCGGCCAGGTGTACTATGCCACGACGCGAAAACTGGTGTTGCAGGGCGCAGACGGCGTGGTGTTCGTGGCCGACAGTCAGGCGCGGCAACTGGCCGAGAACATCGAGAGTTTTCAGGACCTGCATGCGAATCTGGCGGAGAACGAGGTCGATGTGCGGCAGGTGCCGTTGGTGATTCAATACAACAAACAGGACTTACCGCGTGACATGGTGATGAGCGTCGACGAGCTCGACGACCAGTTGAACTTCCGCGGCGTGCCAAGTTTCGCGGCGGACGCCCTACACGGTCCTGGCGTATTTGAGACGCTGCGCGCGATCTCCGAGCAAGTGCTGCGCCGCCTTTCGGCGGGGGGGCGTTAGGATGCGCCTCGACGCACGCTTCAGCTTCGACAGCCTGGTCGTCGGCGGCGGGAACCGGCTCGCCGTGGCCGCGGCGCGCGCGGTCGCCGAGTCGCCCGGTTCCGTCTACAATCCGCTGTTCATCTATGGCACGACGGGACTGGGCAAGACGCACCTCATGGGGGCCATCGCGACGCTGGCCAGGGCGCTGCAGCCCGAGATTGAAGTCGAGTATCTCTCGCTCGACGAGTTCATGGAGCAGATGCACGCGGCCATTGCCGCCGGCCAGCTCGATGCATTCGCGCGCAAGTACGAGCGGATTGGGTTGCTCCTGATCGACGACGTGCAGTTCCTCGCAGGTCGCCGCGAGACTCAGGGCGAACTGCTCCGCCTGTTTGAGCGGATGCAGACCCAGGGGCGGCAGATCGTGCTCACCAGCGACCGCCCGCCGGCCGAGATACAGGACATTGACGACCGCCTGGTCAGCCGGCTCTCGGGCGGGCTGATCGTGGATGTGACTGCTCCCGACTTTGAGACCCGCGTCGCGATCCTGCGTACCATCTGCCAGGCCCGAAAGATTCAGTTCAAGGACGGGATGCTTGAGGAACTGGCACGGTTCGAATTCTCGAATGTCCGCGAGCTGCAAGGCGCGCTCAATCGCCTGGTGGCGCACCAGTCGATCGGCCCGGACGCGGCGCCGGCTCCGCGCACCAGCGCGGCCGTGGAGCGTAGCGTGAACGAGTTTGACTCGTTCCTCACCGACGTGGCCAGCGCGGTGCAACAGCACGTGGAGTCGTGGCAGAACCGCGTACGGGAGCGGGTGGCCTTTTGGCAGGGCGAGGGATATCGCACAGGCGTCCTCTCGCGCGCGCTCGACCTGCCGAAGGAGCCGGATGTGGAGGGCCTCCTCGCGACCTTCACGGCAGCGGTGGAGCACCTCAAGCGCCTCGAGAAGGCGGCAAGCACCGCCGACGAGCGTCTTGGGGCTGATCCGGTGTTTCGCGACCCGGAGCGGCTCGCCGAGGCCGAGGACCTCGTGGAAAAGGCGCTCGCGGGGCGCACCCCGCCGCCGGCACCGGCGCTCAATTTTCAACGTGACGCCTTCGATGTGGGGCAGTCGAACCAGCTCGCAGCCCACGCCGCCGACGAGATCGTGGCGAACCCCGGCGGGAAATACAATCCGCTGCTCGTTCATGGGCCATCGGGAGTGGGAAAGACGCACCTCCTCAATGCCATCGGAAACGCAATTGCCGACCTGCCGATGCCCGACGGCCGTACCCGCATCGTGGGCTGCGTCCACGCGCAGAAGTTCATCGATGAACTCATCGCGGCCATCCAGAACGCGACGGTGGAGCGCTGGCGCACGCGGTATGCCCATGTCGACGCATTGCTGATCGATGACGTGCAGTTCGTCGCCGGCAAGGAGCGCACGCAGGAGGAGTTCTTCGTGCTCTTCAACACGCTCGTAGCCGAAGGAAAACAGATCGTGCTCACCAGCGACCGCACACCGGCCGAGATTCCTGACCTCGAGGCGCGCCTGCGTTCGCGGTTTGAGGGTGGACTGGTTGTCGCCATTCAGCCGCCCGACCGGCCGCTCCGGGAGCGGCTGTTTGCCCGCTATCTCGAACACGCGGGCCGCGCAGCTCCGCCTGACCTGCTCCAGACCCTCGCCGAGCCCGTGGTGCAGAGTGTCCGGGAAATCATCGGCGTCGTGAACCGGCTGGGCGCCGTCGCCGACGCGGGCGGTGTCGCCATTACGTCGCAGATGGTGCGCGGCGAGCTCGGGATGCCCACACCGCTCTCCGGTGTGCCGGCCGTGCAACGCTCACGCGGCACCCGCGATGCGTCATTCCTCGACGCCGAGAAGATCGTCTGGGAATGGCCCGACGTCACCGCGCGCATCATCGAGGAGTTCCGCTAAATGGCGATCAAGGGCTCACTCGCCGAAGCGTCGCTCCCGGACGTCCTGCAGCTGCTGTCCATGGGCAAGAAGACGGGATGTCTCTCCGTCACGCATCGCAACAACTTCGGATCGATCTTCTTTGACAAGGGGAAGATTTCCTACGCTGCCATCGTCAACCGGCGCGACCGACTGGGCGACATCCTCGTCAAGTCGGGAACGATTTCTGGGGCGCAGCTCGACCAGGCCATTGCCGCGCAGGGAAAGAACCGCGACAAGCGGCTCGGCGAGATCCTGGTGGACCTTGGCATCATCACGAAGGAGCAGCTCAACGCGCAGATCCGCATCCAGATCGAGGAGGCGGTGTACTTCCTCTTCACCTGGGCCGAAGGGAGCTTCAACTTCGAAGCCGACATCCTGCCGGAACAGCAGGACCTGCTGGTGTCGATCAATCCCGAATCGCTGCTGCTCGAAGGTGCGCGACGGGTCGACGAGTGGAGCCAGATCGAAAAGAAGATCCCGAGCTTTGATATCGTCTTCGAGGCGGACCGACGGCACATCGAGGCAAGCGGCGCCAAGTTGAGCCATGAGCAGACCGTGATCCTTCCCCTCGTCGACGGCTCACGCGACGTCACCCGCATCATCGAAGATTCGGGCCTCGTGGAGTTCGAAGTGGGGAAGGCCCTCTACGCCCTCGCTACGGCCGGCTTCCTCCATCGGGTGGGGCGTTCCAAGACGCCCGATACGACGATGGCCACGGACGCGCGGGTTGAAGAGCACCGGAACCTCGGCATCGCGTTCTACAAGACGGGAATGCTCGACGAGGCCTCGCGCGAGTTCAAGCGGGTGACCGAGCTGCGGCCGTCGGATCTCAAGGCGCGTTTCATGCTGGGACTCTCGCATCTGCGCATGGGCAGGTACGACGCGGCAGTCGCCGACTTCGAGCAGGCGTCGCACGCTCGGTCCGCCACGGCGCCGGTGTTCCACAATCTCGCCTTCTCGCTGGAAAAAATGGGGGAGACGGCCAAGGCCCGCGAAGCACTGGCCGAGGCGCTGCGCCGCGGTGGGGAACGCGACGCGCGGGTGCATACGTCCATGGGTGTCCTCGCGCTGCGCGATGGCGCGCTGAGCGCGGCAGAGGCGGCGTTTGCCACGGCGCGCTCGCTGACCGGGAACCAGCCGCCGGCTGCGGCCTGGTTCCATTTTGCCGCACTCACATCGGCGCTGGGCGGCGGTCTCGATCGCGC
>JARIET010000004.1 GCA_031127185.1 Gemmatimonadota bacterium
AAGGACTTCATGTTTCTCTCAGACGTTTCGATTAAGCGCCCGGTCTTCGCCACCATGATGATGGTGGCACTGGTCGTCTTCGGCATCGTCGGCTTCACCCGACTGGCTGTCGACGAGTATCCGGATGTCAGCTTTCCCGTGATCTCCGTCAACACGAGCTACCCGGGTGCCTCACCCGAAGTCGTCGAGCGTGAAGTCACTCGCCCCATTGAGCAGGCGCTCAACACGGTGGATGGACTGAACGAGATCACCTCCACGTCGTCGGAAGGATCTTCGAGCGTTCGGCTCAACTTCAACCTGGGCGTGGATCCGGTGCGGATGCAGCCGGAAATTTCGGTGAAGGTGGCGCGCATTCGACGCCAGCTCCCGCGCGACATCCTGGACCCGACCATCATGCGCTTCGATCCGAATGACTCTCCGGTCATGACGATCGCGCTGCAGAGCGCCACACGGTCGCTGCGGGAAGTGAGCGACCTCGCCGACCAGGTGATCCGCCTGCGCATCGAGAGTGTGCCCGGCGTCGGCGGCGTCAACATCAACGGCGCCGCCACGCGACAGGTGCGCGTTGAGCTCGACCCGGTCAACATGCGCGCGTACGGTATTGCCCCCGACCAGGTGATGGCCGCCCTGCAGCGAGAAAACCAGGACGTGCCCGCCGGCCGCGTGATCAACGGCGACAACGAACGCCTCGTCCGGATCACCGGGCGCCTCGTCGACCCCGTCGCCTTCGGCGACATCGTCGTGCAGGTCCGTGGCGGCGCGCCAGTGCGCGTCAAGGACATCGGCCGCGTGGTCGACACCACCGCCGAAAAACGATCGGTCTCGCTCCTCCGCAGCGTGCCCACGGTGTCGATCGAAGTCCTCAAGATTTCCGGATCGAACACCGTGGACGTCGTCGAACGTGTGAGCGCGGTGGTCGCGCAGGTGGAACGGACCCTGCCCCCCGACCTCAAGCTCGAGGTGGTCCGCGACAACGCCAAGCATATCCGCGAATCCCTCGCTGACGTCGAACTGACGATCCTTCTCGGCGCGGTGCTCACCATCGCGATCATCTACCTCTTCCTGAACTCCTGGCGTTCGACCGTTATCACGGGACTCACGCTTCCCGTCAGCATCATCTCAGCGTTTTTTGTCATGTGGATGTTCAACTTCACGTTGAACACGATGACCCTCATGGCACTGTCGCTGGCGATTGGCCTGCTCATTGACGATGCCATCGTGGTGCGCGAAAACATCGTCCGTCACCTCGCGATGGGCAAAGACCACCATCGCGCCGCCAAGGACGGCACCGACGAAATCGGCCTCGCCGTGCTCTCCACCTCGCTGGCCGTCGTCGCCGTGTTCATCCCCGTTGCCTTCATGGGCGGCATGATTGGCATGATGTTTTTCCAGTTCGGCGTCACGGTTGCCTTTGCCGTGCTTGTCTCGCTCTTCGTTTCATTCACGCTCGACCCGATGCTCTCCAGCATCTGGCACGATCCCGATGCGCACGAGCGCGGCGAGGAAGCGTGGAAACGCGCGGGCCCCATCCGGCGCATCGCCCTCGCATTCGATGCCCGGTTCGAGCGGCTTGCAGATCGGTATCCGGGTTGGCTTCGCTGGTCACTTGCGCACCGCCCGCTGGTCGTCGGCGGCGCCGTGGTCTCCATCGCCGGGGCGTTCGTGCTCCTCCGCTTCGTCGGCTTTACCTGGATGCCGGACTACGACGCCGGCGAGTTCAACGTGAATTTCCGCACGGTGCCAGGCACCAGCGTCAACTATCAGCTGACCCGCGGGCAGGCGGTTGACCGATACCTGCAGTCGATTCCGGAAGTCGACTTCACGCAGCTCAACGTCGGCGGTGGCGGGGGGATGGGCGGCCGTGGCGGTGGCGGAAATGTCTACGTCCGCCTCAAGCCCAAGCACGAGCGTACCCGAACGCAATTCGAGATCCAAAACGCCATCCGCCCACAACTCTCACAGTTCCCTGGTGCGCGGTCGAGTATTGGTTCTACGCCATCCATGTTCGGCGGGCGCGGCGCGCCTATCCAGATCAACGTGCAGGGCCCGGAGCCGGCCAGGCTCAAGCTCATTGCAGCCCAGGTCCTCGAGGCAGCGCGGCGCACCCCCGGAATGGCGGAGCCGCAATCATCCGACGACGGCGACGTGCCGCAACTCAACGTGCGCGTGGACCGGCAACAGGCCTGGGCCGCAGGCCTTGGGATTGGGTCCATCGCCAGCACGCTGCAGCCGCTTTTCACCGGCGGTCGCGCGACCACCTGGCAGGACCCGCAAGGGTATTCCCACGACGTCGTGGTGATATACCCCGATTCGCTCCGGGCCACGTCATCCAATGTGGCCGACATCCCCATCACCAGTTCAGGAATCGATTCGCGAACCGGCAGAAACGCGAGCATTCCGCTTGCCCAGGTCGCGGATTTCCAGACAGGAACCGGACCGCAGACCATTCAGCGGCTCCAGCTGGAACGGCAAGTTCAAATCTCAGCGCAAGTGCTTCCAGGCGCGCCCGTCGGTGACGTGGCGAAGGCCGCGCAGGCCGCCATCGACTCGTTGGCCCTGCCGGCCGGATACCGAACGCGTTTCGGCGGCGATGTGAAGAACCTCAACGAGACCAAGGGCTACGTGCTGCAGGCCCTCGGCCTTGCCGTGATCTTCATCTACCTGATTCTCGCCTCGCTGTTCGGCTCGTTCATCCAGCCCCTCTCCATCATGCTCTCGCTCCCACTCAGCTTCCTGGGCGTAGTGCTGGCGCTGATCCTCACCAAGGGTACGTTGAACGTGATGTCCATGATTGGCATCATCATGCTCATGGGCCTGGTCACGAAGAACGGCATCCTGCTCATCGACTTTGTGAACCAGCGCCGGGCGGAAGGGGAATCACGCCTCGACGCGGTACTGCAGTCGGGGCGCGTCCGCCTCCGACCCATCATCATGACCACGATGGCCATGATTTTCGGCATGCTGCCACTGGCCTTTGCCATTGGCGAAGGTGCCGAGCAACGCGCGCCAATGGCCCGGGCGGTGATCGGCGGACTGATCACCTCCACCCTGCTGACACTCTTTGTCGTGCCCATCGTGTACACGCTTCTCGACGATGTCACGGTCTGGCTCCAGGGCCGCCGCACGGTGCGATTGCAGACGGTCGCCCGGGGCGTCCCCGCCCTTGCCGACGCCGATGTTCGCACCCCCGCTTGACGTTGCCTCTCCGGCGATGTATTCAGCGGTGAGAAATACATCAAATTTTCCAGCACTGAACGGGAGAACCCATGTCGAACGTTGACGCCATGGTGGGCGAACGCGGATACGATGATGACGCTGAAGACACTGGCTACAGCGGTGGGAGCAGCGCGTCCTATGACGATGATGACGATGAGGACGGTGGCTGGGCCATCAACAAGGACCACAGCGACTCCCTCTGGGATAGCGCCGAGGATTCGGCCGACGACGATGAGGAGCCGGCGGAGGCCGTTGAGGCCGGAGGCGACGAAGAGGAAGATCCGGAACTCTTTGAGGAATCGGGCCCGCGCCGGCGCGGTCGCAAGCCAGCCGCACAGTCGCTGCTCGCTGGTGGACCGCCCGCCCCTCCCGCCCCGCCGAAAGCGGCGGTAGCCGCTGCACCGGCCGCCAAACCCGTGGCGAAGGCGGCCGTCAAGCCTGCAGCAAAGCCGATCGCGAAACCCGCGGCCAAAGCCAAAGCTGCGGCGAAGAAGTCGGCTAAGAAGACTCCCAAACCAGCCCAGAAGAAGCCCGCCAAGGCCAGGAAGGCACCGAAACCGGCAAAGGCGGCAAAGAAGAAGCCCGCAGCGAAAAAGAAGGCCTCGCCAAAGGCGCGTCCAAAGAAGTAGGCCGCGGACCTCGCGTCCGCGCCAGCGTTGATCCAACTGTATGGCGCCAGAACCGTACGTCGCCCTCCTGCGCGCCCACGCGCGCCACGCGCCCTGGAATGCGCGGGGCCTCGCGGCGCATGTCACGGCCCTCGTGGACGCGGCAGGCATTCGGCCAACCAATGCGTCTGCCCGCGCAATGCCCAGCGCGCGGGCCGTACGGTTCTACGTCGCCAACGCGCTCATTGATCATCCGGAAGGACGTGGCACGGCTGCCACCTATCACTACCGCCACCTCCTCCAGCTCCTCTCGATCAAGATCCGGCAACGAGAGGGGCAGACGCTCGACGGCATCCGAAGCGAAATGCAGGCCCTCAGCGGGGATCTGCTCGAAAAGCGCGTCGCGCAGGCGCTCGCCCCGGCCCTCAACTCCGCGTCGGATCAGGCGGTGCTCTCTCACTCGGATGAACCGGTCGCTTGGCGCAGGGTCGTGGTTGCGGACGGCATTGAGGTGCACGTCCGGGCGGACACCGACGCGGCGCGTGAATCCACCGTCGTCGCCATGCGGGATGCAGTGCGGGCAGCCCTCGGCCGCGACGCCCGGTCTTGAGCTCGCGTTGAGCGTTCGGTGACCGCGACCCCGCTGCTTCGCCGCTCGGTCGTCGTCACCGGCGTCGCCAAGTCCGGGCAGCTCGGCGAAGCCATCGCGCTGGCGTTTGCGCGCGAAGGTGCCCGTGTGTCGGTCGTTGCGCGAAACCTGGAGGAGGCCGCGGCACGTGCTGACGAGATGCGCGGGGTCGGGCTCGATGTGCACCCGTTTGCCTGCGACCTTGCTGACCCCGCCGTCACCGCAGTTGTTGCCGGCGCAATTGCAACCGCGGCCGGTGCAGTGGACCTCGTCGTCCACGCGGCCGGTGGGTTTGCGCTGACCGGCCCCGTTGCCGACAGCGACCCCGCGGCATTCCAGCGGCAACTGACGATCGGACTCGGGACCGCCTACGCGACGGCGAGGGCGTTCATTCCGCTGCTTCGAGTGACGCGTGGCAGCATTGTCTTCATCGCAAGCGCGTCCGCACTCCCCGGCGCACGGGTCAAGGGTGTCGCTGGCTACGCTGTCGCCAAGGGCGGTGTGCTTACGCTGATGCGAGCGATTGCGCAGGAAGAACACGAACACGGCGTTCGCGCCAATGCGATCGCTCCGGCCGCAATTCGCACACTCGCCAACGCTGCTGCAATGCCTGCGAATGCACGATTCGTTGAACCATCGTCGGTCGTGGCGGCGATTCGGTATCTCGCGTCACCGGAAGCCGCGCAGGTGACCGGACAGGTCATCGAGCTCGCCCCGTGAACGGCGTGAACACGCCATGACCGCGACTCGGCGTCGTGGCGCTGCGTCCCGCGCGGTCATCCTCGACCGATCGCTCGAGTCCTTTCCCCTCTTCCGCCTCAGTGACTCGGCCGAGGAGTCGGCGATCGACTACTCACCTGAGGCCGGTCAGCGGTGGCGCGCGCTGCCGTCACCCGGCGAGCGACTCCCGGGGACCTTCGATCAGGACGTGTACGTGGAGCTGATGCGACGCTACCACGAAGCCGGCGCACCCGCTGACGGCGTCCTCACCTTCACCCTCCACGCCTTTCTCCGATCCATGAGCCGGCGCGTGGATGGGCGAACGTACGAACAGCTCCGCTCGGCACTCACCCGCCTTGAACGCACCACACTCGAATCCGACCGCGCCTACTTCGACGCCACGACCGCCGCGCAGTTCAGCGGAAGTTTTTCGGTGTTGTCAGCCGTCCAGATCGACCGGCGCCGGGCGACTGAGCGCGAGCAACTCGGCCTCTTCTCCACGCTCACGAACAATGAGCCCGGCGACGCGCGCGTGAGCATTGCGGCGCCCATTCGCGCCAACATCGCGGCGGGACACACGATCGCCATCTCTTCAACCCGTTACTTCGCGCTGACATCTCCGGTGGCGCGTCGGATCTATCGCTTGGTCGAGTGCGTCCGTGCCCAAGGCGAGCTTTCCTGGCGCATACCCCTCGAGACGCTTGCCGACCAGTTACCGCTGATCCAGCGCTTTCCGTCGCACCTGCAGCGTGTGCTCCAGCCAGCCCACGAGATGCTCGTGACTACCGGGGCCCTCCGTGCAGCCACGATTGTCCAGGAATCGCGCTCCTGGTTTGTGCAATATTCGCTCGGAATCGCAACCGTATAGCGCCGTAACCCGTTGCCTGTAAACAAGTTGATCTACAGAGAACGGTTTGCAGCTGTCAGGGCTCTAATGGAACGCGCGCTTTGCGCCGCGCGTATTGAAGGGGTATTCTCCCGTTGTACAGTTTCTGCCGACCCATTCAGGGACTTCTCGTGACTTCTCGCCGCACCCGCCTGATCCTCTTTGGCCTTGTGCTCGCTGCCCCGCTCGTCGCGGGTGGTTTCGTCATACAGGAACGCGCAGCACAGAATGGCGTGAAGCTGTTTCAGCAGGTGATCGCCATCGTCAACGATCGTTACGTCGACTCGATGACCGTGGGCGGACTCTACGAGAAGGCCGCGCGTGGACTCGTCGCTGAGCTCAAGGATCCGTACGCCGAGCTCTACACACCCAAGGATCTGGAGATGTTCAACCAGAACACCGGTGGGTTCTACGGTGGCGTCGGCATGACCATCGAAAGCCAGGACGGGTTGATTACCGTCGCGAAGGTGTTTCCGCACACACCGTCTGAGCGCGCGGGCATCCGGGTGGGCGACAAGATTATCGGTGTCGACACGACGAACGTCCGCGGGTTCAAGATCGATCAGGTGTCGTCGCGGCTGAAGGGGCCGCCGGGCACACAGGTCGTCGCGAAGTTCATCCGTCCGGGCGCACCGGATCAGTTCGCCGTCACGTTCACGCGCGAGGTGATTCGCATTCCCGCCGTGCCGTACGCCATCATGCTCGATTCCAAGATCGGCTATATCCCGCTGCAAGGATTCAGCGAGACTGCGTCGTCGGAGGTGCGCGAGCAGCTGACGCGGCTCACGAAGGAAGGCGCCAAGGGCATCGTGCTCGACCTCCGCGGCAATCCGGGTGGATTCCTCGAGCAAGCCGATACGCTCAGCAACATGTTCCTGGACAAGGGTCAGGAGATCGTCAGTGTCCGGCAGCGCGGCGAACCCACCATCACGCACGTCACAACGCAAACCCCGGTCGCACCGGCAATCCCGCTCGTCATCCTCACCGACGGGCGTTCGGCCTCGGCGTCGGAAATCGTCGCGGGTGCCCTGCAGGATCACGACCGCGCTCTGATTCTCGGCACCACGTCATTTGGAAAGGGCCTGGTGCAATCCATGTATCGACTCGACGGCGGCTATGCCATCAAGCTCACGACGGCCAAATGGTACACGCCGAGCGGCCGCTCCATTCAACGTGAACGCAAGCTGACCGATGACGGCCAGCTGGTGGAAGTGCACCCCGATTCCCTCGAGGCGGACTCCATCCGCCGCGCTCGCCCCAAGTACAAGTCCGACGGCGGCCGCGTGGTATACGGTGGGGGCGCGATCACGCCGGATATCATCGTCCCGTATGACACAATGACCTCCGTGGAGCAGCGCTTCGACCGCCTGCTCGCCGCCAAGCAGCAGGAGACCTATCTCGCGCTCTACGACTATGCCTTTGAGATGAGCAAGAAGGTGAAGCCGGACTTCACCGTGACTCCGGAAATGCGCGACGAGCTGTATCAGCGCCTCACCAAGCGCGGCGTCACGCTCGAGCGCAAGGATTATGACGCGGCGCAATTGTACGTGGACAGAATGCTTGACCTGCGTGTTTCGACACTGGCATTTGGTGACTCAACTGCGAAACGCCGGGCACTGAAGGACGACCCGCAACTGCGAAAGGCGATTGACCTGCTGCGCCGCGGATCAAGCACCAAGGACCTGCTGGCAATGGCAGCCGCCAGCACCGCATCCCGGCAGGAACAGCGCTGATGACCGCACGGCACACTCGCCTCGCGGTCGTCGCCGCGGGGCTCGCAGTTGCGTCCGCCGGTGTATCCGCGTGCGCCAGCGCTCAGGTGAACATTTCGCGTGCACCCAACGCCGGTGAGTCGAAGCTCGCCAATATTCGGCAGCTGACTACCACGGGCACACAGGCTGAAGCGTACTGGAGCCCTGACGGCTCCTGGATCACGTTCCAGTCCACCCGCGACGGCCACGCCTGCGACCAGCAGTTTGTCATGCGCCCCGACGGGTCGGCGATGAAGCGTGTGTCCAACGGCGAAGGCAAGACCACCTGCGGGTGGATCTTCCCGGGCAACGGCAAACTCTTCTTCAGCTCAACCCACGGTGTCGCCGCCGCCTGTCCGGCGCGCCCCGATCCGTCCAAGGGATACACGTGGGGCCTCGATCGCTTCGACTTCTACACGGCAAACCTCGACGGCACCGATCTGCGCCGCATCACCAACTACGGCACCTACACGGCTGAGGGAATCCTCTCGCCCGACGGCAAGCGGATCGTCTTCACGTCGCTCAAGGACGGCGATCTCGACATCTACACGATGAATGTCGACGGCACCGACGTGAAACGGCTCACGACTACTGTCGGGTACGACGGGGGACCCTGGTGGTCGCCGGACGGAAAACTGATCGTGTATCGCTCGCACCATCCGAGCAACGCCGAGGAACTCAAGGAGTATCAGGATTTGCTCAAGCAGAACCTGGTGCGGCCCAACAAGGTCGAACTCTTCGTGATGAACGCCGACGGCAGCAACCAGCGCCAGCTCACGCGGCTCGGAGGGGCGAACTTCGGCCCGTCGTGGACGCCGGACGGCAAGCAGATCGTCTTTGCGTCGAACCACAAGAACCCGGTTGGCCGCGCGGCGCAGAACTTTGACCTGTTCCTCATCGGCCTCGACGGCACCGGGCTGACGCAGATCACCCACGATGAGCAATTCGACGGCTTCCCCATGTTCAGCCCCGACGGCAAGAAGCTCATCTGGGCCGCGAGCCGTTTCGCGACCGGCGAACGCGACGTCAACATTTTCGTTGCAGACTGGCGCCCCTAGCCGCGAATTCCGCCATCTTCCCTGAGACAGTGGGCGCAACCAGCGCCCGATGAATTCCTTCAGGTGAACTGACATGGCCATGCTCAACATTGCTGCTCTCGCCGCTGGCAAGCGAGTCGAGCATGAACTGATGGTCCGCGGTCGCGAAGACAAGACCACCAAGAGCGGTGACCCTTTCGTGACTCTGACCGTCGGCAACGCCACGGGCCAGATCAGCGGAAACGTCTGGAAAGAAGACGTGCCGCATCTTGAGGGTGTCAAAGCCGGGACCATCGTGCAGGTCATCGGCACCGTCGAAATCTACCAGGGCAAGCGACAGCTGAAATTCTCGGCTGCGCCGCGTGTTGTAGCCAAGGGCGTGGTAAACCTCGACGAGTTCCTGCCGCGCATCTCCGCGAATGTTGGTGCCCTCTGGGACACAATCGATGGGTGGCGCGCGGCAATGAAGTCACGCCGGTTGCGCACCGCGGTCGACCTCTTCTTTGCGGACGATGCCTTTCGCGCGCTCTTTGAGCGAACGCCTGGTGCGCCACGCGGCCATCACGCGCAAATCGGCGGCCTGCTGCAGCATGTCGTCGAGGTCGCAAACATCGCGCGCGACTCTGCGCGCGCCATGGGCGGAGATGTCGACCTGATCACCGCTGGCGCGCTGCTTCACGACATCGGCAAGGTGGAGACCTACTCCATCTCTGCCGGCGGCTTTGAAAACACGCAGGCAGGCCATCTCCTCCAGCACATGGTCCTGGGCTCCTTGATGCTCGACCGTCGCCTGCGCACGCTGCCGGCCGGCTCGCTCACGGAAGCCCAGGAGCTTGAGCTCCACCACTTCATCCAGTCGCACCACGGCCAGCCGGAGTTCGGCGCCGCTGTGCGGCCGATGACGCTCGAGGCCGAGCTGCTCCACCACGCTGATATGGCCAGCGCGAACGCCAACAACTTCCTCGAAGAAACTTCCAACACCGAGCTCTTTCCAGGCGGCGAGGAGTTCTCGACCAAGAAGAGCTGGCGGCTCGACCGGAAAATCTGGCGCCGCACTGCCGGATGGGATTGAGTTCGCCGGCGCCGGATGCAGGGCGCTGGCGCATGCTGGCGCTGCTCGCCGTCGCGGAACTGCTCGGCATGTCGCTGTGGTTCGCCGGGAGCGCGGCGGCGCCGTTGTTACGCGTCCAGTGGGACCTGAGCGACTCCGGCGTTGCCTGGCTCACCAACGCCGTGCAGCTCGGGTTCGTCGCCGGCACCGCGCTCTCGGCCCTGCTCAACCTTCCCGACATTCTCCCGTCGCGCACGCTCTTCGCTGCCTCAGCGCTCCTCGGCGCAGCCGTCAACGCCTGGCTGCCGTGGGCGGGCAGCGTGCCGGAGGCCATGGCCTCACGATTTCTCGCGGGCGCCTGCCTTGCAGGTGTGTATCCGCCGGCGATGAAAATGGCCGCCACCTGGTTTCGCGATCGCCGCGGACTCGCCGTCGGCACGATCGTCGGCGCGCTCACCGTTGGTAAGGCGGGTCCGTACCTGCTCGCCGCAATCCCCGACGCGAGCCTGACATTCATCACGCTCTTGGCCAGCGGCTCGGCAGCCGCCGCCGCGTTGATCGTGTTCGCCGGATACTGCGATGGGCCATTTGCTTTTGCGTCGCGGCCCTTCGCCTGGTCGAGGATTCGTGATGTCGTCGGCTCGCGCCCTTGGCGCCTCGCCCTCGGCGGCTACCTCGGCCATATGGCTGAACTCTACTCGTACTGGACCTGGATCCCCGCGTTCCTCGCTGCGAGCGCCATTGGCGACCCGCACGCGCTCACGGCACCGTCATCGTCGGCGATTCACGTACTCGCGTTCGCGGTCATAGCCGTCGGTGGCGCCGGCTGCGTGTGGGGTGGACTCGTCGCCGATCGCATCGGCCGACCGGCGCTCGTCGTTCGCGCTCTGGCCATCAGCGCAACGTGCTGTGCGCTGATCGGGCTGCTCTTTGGCAGCTCGCTCTGGCTCATTGCTCCAGTGGCGCTCGTGTGGGGGTTCTTCATCATTGCCGACAGCGCCCAGTTCAGCGTGCTTGTGACGGAAACCGTGGACAGTCACGCCGTGGGCACGGCAATCACTCTGCAGGTGTCGCTCGGCTTCCTGCTCACGACGCTAACCATCCAGGTGGTGCCCATGATTGTGGCGCGAGCCGGATGGACCTGGGTGTTCACGCTGCTCGCACTGGGCCCCTTGCTGGGCATCGCGTCCATCCGGAGACTGGTCCGAGCTGTGTAAATTCCCGGGATGACAGTCATCCGGCAGGACGATCTCATCCAGAGCGTGCAGGATGCGCTCCAACACATCTCCTATTTCCATCCGCTCGACTACATCGAGGCGCTGGGTGACGCCTACCAAAAGGAGCAGTCGCCGGCGGCAAAGGATGCGATCGCACAGATCCTCACCAACTCACGGATGTGCGCGGAGGGCCATCGACCAATCTGTCAGGACACCGGCATTGTGGTCGTCTTTGCCAAGATTGGAATGAATGTGCGGTGGGACGCCACGATGTCGCTCACCGACATGATCAACGAAGGCGTGCGTCGCGCCTACCTGCAGCCCGACAACGTGTTGCGCGCGTCAATCGTCTCCGATCCTGCCTTTGGACGAAAGAACACCAGGGACAACACGCCGGCTGTGATTCACTACGACCTCGTGCCTGGCGACACGATCGAGATTCGCATTGCCGCAAAGGGCGGCGGGTCAGAGAACAAGTCGAAGTTCGCAATGCTGAACCCGAGCGACTCTATTGTTGATTGGGTGCTCAAGACCGTCCCGCTGATGGGCGCGGGTTGGTGCCCGCCCGGCATGCTGGGCATCGGCATCGGCGGAAGCGCCGAGAAGGCCATGCTGCTGGCGAAAGAGTCGCTGATGGATCACATCGACATGACGCAGCTCAAGGCGCGCGGGCCGGCAAACAAGATCGAGGAACTGCGCATTGAGTTGTACGAAAAGGTGAATGCGCTCGGGATTGGTGCGCAGGGGCTCGGCGGACTCTCAACGGTGCTCGATGTGAAGATCCTCGACTATCCCACGCACGCGGCATCGAAACCCATCGCGATGATCCCCAACTGCGCGGCCACGCGTCATGCGCATTTCACGCTTGATGGCAGCGGTGTTGCGCATCTCCCGGTACCGAAACTGAGTTCGTGGCCCGACGTCACATGGCAGCCGGACCGAAGCGCGCGCCACGTAAACCTCGACACGCTCACGCCAGCCGATGTCACGAGCTGGAAAGCGGGCGATCGGCTTTTGCTCACGGGGCGCCTGCTTACCGGACGCGATGCAGCCCATAAGCGGATCGCGGACTTGTACGCGAGCGGTCAGGGACTTCCCGGCGGCGTCGACTTCACGAATCGCGTGATCTACTACGTCGGCCCGGTGGATCCCGTGCGCGATGAAGTGGTTGGACCGGCAGGGCCGACAACCGCCACCCGTATGGACAAGTTCACCGAATTGATGCTGGAAAAGACCGGGCTTATCGCGATGATCGGCAAAGCCGAGCGCGGTCCCGTTGGGCTGGAGGCAATCCGGAAACACCGGGCGGCCTATTTGATGGCCGTTGGCGGTGCTGCCTACCTCGTCTCCAAGGCGATCCGGGCCTCGCGCTGCGTGGCCTTCGACGACCTCGGAATGGAGGCGATCTATGAGTTCACCGTTGAGAACATGCCGGTCACGGTGGCAGTTGATTCGGCAGGGAACAACGTCCACGAAACCGGGCCGGCGGAATGGAAGGAGCGTATTCGGCAACTCCCTGTGTTGACTTGACACTGGCGGTCTAATGCGTTGATTCGCAACCGGTTACTACGGTCAACGCTTGCGCTTGAGCCTTCGTAAAAGAAATGTCTCAGGACTTAGAATTCGGGTCCGATTCGATTATCTTTCTTGGGCTCTGCCGGTAAACGCTCTGTTTCCGGTCACGACTGCCGCAATAAGTGACGGCGGCAATGTTGTCTCCATCGGAGTTGAGATGCGCAAGCCACGCCCGGCCTCGTACAACCCGGCTCAGGCCCTGAACCTGATCGCGAACGACCGCAACGGAACGCCACTCTCCTGCCCGTCCTGCTCGGGCTCTATTGAGCGCGACCCTCTTGAGGTGCCGCCGCCGCCGCGTTGCCAGGTGACACTCCGCTGCACCAGCTGCGGCCGATTCGCCAAGTACATCGCTGGCGCCGCGTAATCCCGGCCTGGCTCACTCCACCGCGCCGCCGGGAACTGCTACCCACGGTCCCCGGTACCACTAACAGGTTTCGACTTTCGGACCGCCCGCTGTCACTGCAGTGGGCGGCCGTTTCACTGTTCGCGCAAGGGGTATGGTCCATGGCTCGTATCAACGGCACGGTGAAGTGGTTCAATGACGCCAAGGGGTTTGGCTTCATTCAGCGTGAGGGTGGCCCGGATGTCTTTGTGCATTTCAGCGCAATCTCCGGCTCGGGGTTCAAGTCGCTCGGCGAGGGCGACAAGGTTGAGTTCGAGATCGTGCAGGGGCAAAAGGGACCTCAGGCCGCAGAAGTGACCAAGGTCGCATAGCCCAACATCATCTCGCGTACGCACGAGAGAGAGGGCCCGACGTCGTTTCACGATGTCGGGCCCTCAGCACTTCTACGGTCCGGTCTGGTCCGTCAGTAAGCGATAGTGCCCTGCTTCGACGTGTCCACCGCATCAGCTTCGCCGGCCTTGAAGAGAAACGCCTCCATGTTGCGCGTGAGGAACTGACGCGCCTGGGGGTCCATCACGTTCAGGCCGTAGTGGTTGATGAGCATCGTCTGCTGCTTGAGCCAGTCGCCCCAACAGTCGCGACAGGTGCCATCGAGAATCCGAGCGCCAATGGCGCCGGGAAACGGGGCGCGTTCAAAGGCCTCCTTGGCCTTCGCGCAGCGCGCACAGGTGATCGTCGCCATATCCGAAATCTAGCACGGGCACAAACGGTGAGCTGCGTTACGCGGCTGCTCAGGAGAGCCGCGCCTCGAGCCACTCCACTACGCGACGTTCCAGTGCATCGTGCCCGTAATCCACCGTGATCACATGCCCGGTCCCGTTCAGCCATTCCAGTGTCTTGTCTGGAGAGCCGATGCGATCAAATGCCCGCTGCGCCGATTTTCGGGGAATGCGGTTGTCTTCGCGCGACTGCATCACGAGCACAGGCTGGCGCACATAGGGAAGCCGACCGTAGGCATGGCGCGTGACGCGTGTGAGTTCGTACAGCAGGCGGGGAGTCGAGGCTCGATACGCAATCATGCGCTCAGCAGCCGTCGGATCGTGTACCGAGCGCGTTCCTCCACCGGACACGTAGCGGGCGCCAAGGGCAGCGACAGGCCCCAGAACAAGCAAGACCTCCATCGCGCGTGAGAGGTGGAGGTAGGGCGCGAGCCCCACCACCGCAACAACCTCCGGAACATCTGCCGCAAGCGTAAACGCGATCGCGCCTCCCATCGACATGCCACACACCGCGACATCGGGATGCGTTCGCCGGAGCGCGTCGAGTTCGGCACGCGCGCTGGCCAGCCAGTCCGTCGCGCGCGATCGGGCAAACGCATCGAGCGTCCGTGCATGGCCGGGGAGCGCAGGGGCACGAACCGTCCACCCGGCGACATGTAATGCGCTGGCAAGCGAAGTGACCGCCTGCGGCGAGTCGTTGTACCCGTGCAACAGCAGTATCGCTCCTGGCCTGACGCCGCGGAGCAGCACCGGCTCAGCTCCGATGATAATCCCATCCGCATTGCGCGGATGCGCAACTTCGAAGCGGCGTTCCATGCGTTGCGCGATCGCGAGCCGTATCGGCCACCAGATCAATGCGAGCGAGCCCAGTGTTGCCACCAACCCGATGAAACCACTGAACGAGTCCATCACGCCGTCAGGCCCATCCGCATTAGGTCATCCACTGGGAGATGCCACGATCACATCGCATCAACCGTTCACGCACGGCGCGCTCGTATGCAGCGTGGTTTCGGCCGAGTGCATCCTGCGCGTACACGGCGTGATGAAGGTGCCAGGCCACCGCCGCGAACTTGAGGTTTCGTCGCCGAACACCGGCATTCTGCAGCCGGGCGGCCAGCTCGCTGTCCTCCCGGCCCCACCCTTCAATGGCCTCATTGTAGCCGTTCACGCGGACGATGTCGTCACGCCAGAAGGCCATGTTGCACCCGCGCGTCCTTCGCAACGGATCAGTGGGCCCACGGACGAACGCGGCCAACGCCGGTGCATGCACCGCATTGATGCGATTGCGCACTCCCGGCGACCAGGGAGATGCCGTCACCCGGCCGGCCGCAATGGCCGCGGTCGTTTGCGCAGCATCGAGCATGACCCGGCTGCCCTGGACGTACTCCCCAGTGCGCGCAAACGCCACCTGCGATGCCACGAACTCAGGATGCAGCACCATGTCGCCATCGAGCTGCAGGATATACGCGCCCTGCGCCCGCGCCATCGCCTTGTTGCGAATCATCCCCAGGCGGAATCCCACATCCTCGTGCCAGACGTGGTGAAGTGGAACCGGAAAGGTTGGCGCTTCGCGGGCAATCAGGGTTCGTGTATCCTCGCGTGACCCGTCATCGGCAATCACGACTTCACCGGGAAGCACGCGTTGTGCGCGCACACTCCGGAGGACCACACCGAGCGCCGCGGGCCAGTTGTACGTCGCGATCACCAGGCTGGTGTCGGCCGCGGAGATTAACACTCCACGGCCCACGTCACTTCTTGGCGAATCCGTGGGCCATCTGGCCAGGAATGCCGTCGAACTCCAGCGTCGTCTTGTACCGCTCGTAACGCCCGTCGCCGGCAGCGGCCCGTGTGCGTTGCCGCATCGCGTCCATCTCGCCGGCATGAAATGGCTTGAAGTTTGCCGCCACTTTCAGGTTCTTTCGCAACAGGGCCACGCTATCCATTCCGCAAATCAACGTGCTCGCGGGCAACGAAAAGCTATAGCGCAAGGCGTCCTCGGGATTCACAACGCGCGACGCCGGGATTGCCCCGCCGGCCATCGGCTTGCAGCCGATGACCGCAGCACCACGTCGGATTGTCTCGGGCAACACTTGCTTTTCAAATGACCGGAAGGTGGCGTCAAGCGGATTCAGCGGCATCGCGACGGCGTCCCACGCAAAACCCCGGTTCAGCAACTTCAGGTGAATGTGCGGCGACTTGTGGCCACTGAAGGCGATGAACCGTACACGCTTCTGATCGCGCGCCTCCTGCGCCGCATCGAGCCCGCCGTGCTCGTACATCCAGTCGGGGTCGTTGTCGTAAATCACATCGTGAAAGCACCACATCTCCACCACCGGCGTGCGCAGGCGCTTCAGCGACTCGTCAAACTGCAGCATCGATGTCTTGTAGTCGCGCAGGTGGGCGCAACACTGCCAGATGAGCGTGACGCGCTCGCGATAACCATCGCGGAGCGCGAGACCAAGCCAGCGTTCGGTGCGCTCATCGCCGTACTCGTGCCCGGTCTCGATCACCGTCACGCCGTGATCGATTGCCTCGCGCACGATCTGTATCGTGGCACGCTGGCCCGCGCGCGCAAGGCGCCGCGTTCCGAGCGCCAGGATCGACGTGGGATGGCCGCTCCGGCCGAGTGGCCGCTGCTCGAGCACCTGAGGGGGTTTCGGCATGCGAGAATAATGGGGGGGGTGATCGGTAGAACGACTTGAACGCGTCAGTGGGGTCAGGCGTCGTCCTCATAGGCTGCGCGGGCCGCCGAAATCAGGAATCGCAGTCGCGCTTCTCGGTCAGTTTCATCGGGCGCCATTCCACCGGCGAGCACGCTGAACTGCCGCAGCATCTCGTCCTCCACAAGCCGGGCATCGCCGACCACACCCAACGCTGCCAGCGAATATTCGGACAATTGGCGCAGATCGCGAAGCGTTGGCGCATCAAGCCCCACCAGCGCCGTGGCATCCATCGTCGGCGCGGGCCGGGTTCCGCGCCGCGAGCGCGGCCCCACCTCAAACAGGGCACGAATCGGCGCCAGTTCCACCACAAACGAACCCGGCGTGTGCGTCCGGACGCGAGCCACAACGCCGGCACGCCGCAGTCGCGTAAGCAAAGACTCGATTGCCGCGCGTACCATGCCCACGCCGCCCGGGCTACCCAGGCCGCGCCCCGTGATCACCAGCACGTCTCCCGCCCGGGCCATCTGCCGTTCTCGCAACCACGGTTCGGCGCGCCGCATCGCCTCGCTTGCCGTTGGCAATGACGTGCGCAGGTCAAGCGTACGCGCGGGTCCAAAACGTGCCTCATCCAGCGCACGCGCGACACCCCCGGACGTACGCCGAACATCCATCACGGCGGTCAGCGGACGACCTTGGTGAGCACGCGGCCATCCAGGGCTTCCGTGGGTCGCACACCGAGAATGGCTGCTAGCGTCGGCGCCATGTCAACCACGCGGACGTTGTCTTCGTGTTGGCCAGGCACCACCCCGGCGCCCCAGAAGAGCACCGGCACCTGGGCATCCGTGTCGTGCGGCGACCCGTGGGACGCATACGTCACGGGCAGCCAGTAGCTGTAGGGCGTCAGTGTGGCGATGAGTCGCACGTTGGACGTCGGAGCAAACATGTGGAGCCATCGCCGCGCGATGTGATCGCGCACAGTATCGGCACGGGCAAGGTCACGCATCTGATCCACCCGCAGCACCCCTTGCACGCGCCGGAGGTCGTTCGCCAGGTCGGCGAAGAGCGCATCGGTGGTTGCGGCGCTGGATCCAAGTGCCCCCGGCTTCGTCACAACGACGACTCCGTCATCAATGTCAACCGCCGTCGTGTCGATACCGAGATCGTCAAGGCGACGGAGGAAGGCGCGCCAGGGAAGATCCAGCGAAACCCGTTTCGCCGCGCCATTCGGGTAGAGCGTGGATTTCAAGGTTGGATAGGGCGCAACGCCATGATCGCTCGTCAGAGCCACCAACAGGCGGCCGCCGCCGCGCATGGCGTTCAGTGAATCGAGGAACAGGCCAAGGTATTGGTCGAGTCGCAGAATCTGGTCGTGAATTTCTCGGGAGTCGGGACCAAAACGGTGTCCCACCGCGTCGGTGGTCGAGAGCGACACGGCCAGCATATCAGTGCGATTGGCGTCCGCACCCAACCGCAGTTCCCGAACCCCACGCAACGCAAAGCCCAGCGTGAGTTCATCCATCATCGGGTAGTTGGGAAGAATCGCCGCCGCTCGCGCTGGCTCCCCGGGAAACGGGTGCGGAAACGCGACGTCGAACCCTCCCGTCAGAGCTTCAACGCCAACGCTGTCCGGCTCGGCGTACAAAGACGACGCCTTCAACAACGACCAGAACTTTCCCGCATAGGAGTGTGGAATCTTCTGCGCGTTGAACGCCTTGACCCACGACGGCAGTGTGTCCATGTAGTAGCTGCTCGACGTGAACTCGCCGCTGCCGGAGTACCAGTACACGTCACCTTTATTCTTGCCAAGCGGCAAGATCGCCCCCCGATCCTTTCGGCTCACTGAAAGCCACTTTGTTGCCGGATTGGCGTTACGCATCCAATCCGTCAACACTGTTCCGCGAAATCGGGCCGGCGATGCGGTCTCGCTCGCACGTCCGCCAATGACTTGGCCGTCGGGCACACCGTTCACGCCCTGGGAGTTCATCATGATCCCAGTGCGCACCGGGAAGCGCCCCGACATTGTCGCGGCATGCCCTGGCGCGGTCTCCGTGATCGCGTGATCGTGAAATCCGTTCTTGAAGAACGCACCGCCTTCCCGAAGGCGCTTCAAACCACCGGTGAGTTGACCAGCGAACCGATCGAAATAGTCGGCGCGCATTTGATCGATCGTGATGAACACCACGAGACTGGGGCGCTGGCTCTGCTGCGTCCGCGCGCGCGGTGCGTTCACGGCCGCTCGGCGGTCCGGCGCCTGTGCTGCCGCGCAGGCACTCAAGCTGAAGAACGCGATAAGTCCGGGGACAATAACTGTTGAGAGCAGGCGTGGCACGGCGATTCGTGGCATTTGTCGGGGCTGGTGAACGCGGTAATACCAGGTAATACCCGGCGCGTCATGGTACGCACGGGTGCTGCGAAGGATGCGGAATGAGGCGGAGAAACCGCTAGAGGTACCCACCTTGGCCCCCAAGAACCGTTCCCTCGGCGACCGACCGTGGAACGGTACGTATCTCGTTCATCCGCAATGTGTTATCATCACCGAATGCGCGATCTCCTGCTGGTCGGCATGGGTGGCTTTGTGGGGTCCGTGGCGCGCTACGCCTTTGGCGCGTGGGTGACGCAACTCGTGCCTGCGGGCCGCTTTCCGTTGGCAACGCTCGCGGTCAACACCCTTGGATGCCTTGCAATCGGCGTGTTCAGCAGCATCGCCGAACAATCGTCCGCCTTTTCACTACACACCCGGCTCGTGGTCATCACCGGCGTCCTCGGTGGATTCACTACATTTTCCGCCTTCGCCTACGAGTCATATTTTCTCGCACGCGAACAAGCGTGGGCGTTCGTCGCGCTGAATATCGCCGCGCACGTGTTGCTGGGCCTCGCGATGGTGTGGCTCGGTCACGCCGCCGCATCACAGCTGATCGGCCGCGGCACTCCCTGAGCGACCGCTCAGTACGACGCGCTAGGCGATCGCCTGGCGTAACAGCGTAAGCCCTCGCTCCACATCGGCCTTCGACACCACGAGCGGCGGAACAAGGCGCAACGTGTGTTCACCCGCTGAGCAGATGAGGAACCCGAGGTCGAGAGCCCGCCCAACGATGTCTTTCGCCGGTTCAGTGACGTCCACACCCCACATCAGTCCTGTACCGCGAACGGCCCGCACCTTGGAATTCGCCTTCGCAATCGCATCGAGCCCCTTCTTGAGCTGCGCGCCGCGCTCGCGTACGTGTTTGAGCATCGCCGGATCGCTGAGCCGATCGATGACATGCAGCGCAACCGCCGAAATAAATGGACCGCCACCGAATGTCGTGCCGTGGTCGCCCGCTTGCATGGTGTCACCAACTTCACGCGTCATCAGGATGGCGCCCATGGGAAACCCGCCCGCCATCGGCTTGGCCGTGGTCAGCAGGTCGGGCGTGATGTCGGCGTGCTCGTACGCCCAGAATTTTCCGGTCCGGCCGTACCCGCACTGAATCTCATCGAGGATCAGCAGGATTCCGCGCTCGCGGGTCAGTGTGCGCAGCCCCTGCAGGAATTTCGGTTCCAGCACTCGCACACCACCTTCGCCCTGCACCGGCTCGGCGATCACGGCTGTCACCGTTTCCGGGTTCAGCGTGGCGTCGAGTTCGTCGAGGTCGCGTTCGGCAATGGCTATTCCGCCTGCCAGCGGACGAAACGGGGCACGATACTGCGGCCGGTCGGTCGCGGCGAGTGTGCCCATCAATCGTCCGTGAAAACCGCCCCGGAGTGAGATGATCTCGTGCTTCGCCGCGCCGCCCTTCGCCCTCCCCCAGCGGCGCGCAATCTTGAACGCGCCTTCGTTCGCCTCGGCGCCTGAGTTGCAGAAGAAGACCCTGTCGGCAAAGCTCGTGGCTACCAGGCGCTCGGCCAGACGTTCGGAGGGCTGCGTGCGATAGAGGTTTGAAGTGTGAATTAACGAGCCTTCCATCGCGTCGCGGATTGTGCGTTCGAGGCCCGCGTCGCCATACCCAAGCGCATTCACCGCGATTCCGGCGACGAAGTCGAGATAGGCCTTGCCGTCGGCATCGAACAACTCGACCCCGGCGCCGCGAACAAATTCCATTGGCGGCTTGCGGTAGACACCAAGCATGGTGTCCGTGACAGGGGCAGAAGCGAGTGTAGTCATCGGCGGTGTCTCTGTTACCGGAGTGGTGTAGGTGATGCGGACCGCGCGCCGACGATCCGGGTTCCGCTGGTGATGTCACCGATGCCGCTGACGCCGGCGATGCGTACGCGGGCGACACCGCCGGCCAGCGCGTGCGCGGCGGCATCGAGTTTTGCAGCCATGCCACCGGTCGCTACGCCGCGTGCGACGAGATCGGCAGCAGCCTCCTGATCCAATGTCGGGATCACGACGCCGTCGTCGAGAACGCCGGGCACATCAGCAACGAGCACGAGATCGTCCGCATGCAACGCGGCCGCGAGTGCCGCCGCCGCATCGTCGCCATTGACGTTGAGTCCCGCGCCGAACGAATCGGACCCGTCGCGCGCGAGAGGCGAGACGACCGGCACGAATCCACCTGCCATCAGGTGCGAGACAAGCGTCGGGTCAACGCTCACGCGACCGCCGACACGGCCCATCGCCCCGTCGGTGACATGCGCGCGAAACATCCCGTCGTCTTCGCCGGACACGCCGACGGCTCGTGCGCCGGCGGAGATCAGCTGCGCCACGATCCGCTTGTTCGTGGTACCGGAGAGCACCATCCGCACAATGTCGAGATCGGCCTCGCTCGTTACGCGCCGACCGCCCAGGAACTTTGGTTCCAGGCCAAGGCGACGCTGTAGCGCAGTGACTTCGTCGCCACCGCCGTGCACCAGACACAGCGTCGTGCCGCCGGCAACCGCGGCGGCAATCGCTGGCGCGAGTGCCGGGTCACTTTGTGCACGCCCACCGATCTTGACCACGCGGATCATCGCACTCACCTCGGCAACCCCAGCGTCTCGTCGAGGCCCAGCATCAGGTTGGCGTTCTGCACCGCCTGACCAGCAGCGCCCTTCATGAGGTTGTCTATCGCGGAGAACACGAGGAGTGTTGGCACACGGACGTCGGCCACCCTCGTCGCATGGATGCGCACCACATTGCGGTGCGCAACATGTCGTGTCTCTGGCGGGGTGGAAGCGAGTTCAACGAAGGGCTCGCTTCCGAAACGTGACCGCCAAGGCGCCATCGCATCGGCGATTGGAGCCGCGAGAGGAACCGTCATGGTGGCAAGAATCCCGCGCGCCGTCGGCAAGAGATGCGGCGTGAAGATCAGGTCCACATCCGCACCAACTTCTCTTACCAGCGCCCGCATTTCCTTGAGGTGACGGTGCGTGTTTCCAACGCCGTACGCACGGAAATTTTCCGTCACCTCGCCAAACAACAGGTCGAGTCGCGGTGCAAATCCTGCGCCGGTGACTCCGCTTGCTGCCGCAATGTGGATCGCGGCGCCCGGCTGGACGAGACGCTGCTCGAGCAGTGGCAGCAATCCCATCAGAACGGTGGTAGCATAGCACCCGGGGTTTGCGACCACGTCCGCGCCGCGAATCGCGTCACGCCGCACTTCGGTCAATCCATACGGAATTCCGTCCGAGGCGCCGTTGCCGATACGGAGGTCAGTCGAAAGGTCCACCACGCGTGCGCCTGTGGCGCGAGCGCGTTCTACCCAGGATTGCGACGCCCCATGTGGAAGGGCACTGAAGACGAGCCGCGCGGAATTCAGCGGCGCAGCGTCGGTTGCGATGAACGTGACCGTTCCGCCACCGGGCAATTCGGCCGATTCTCCCGCCTGGGTATTCGCGGAAGCGAAGACCAGATCGAGTACAGGATGACGTTGAATGAGTGCGCAGACTTCGCGACCGGCATAGCCACTCGCCCCCAGCACTCCAACCGGGATTTTATGCATTGATAATGCATAAGTTTGCTGCATAGAGTTGTCAACTGGTGTTATCGTTCAGGCGTGTCCGCCGCCAAGCAGGATCGCCAGCACGCTATTCGCGAAATCGTCGCCTCACGCCCCGTCGCGAGCCAGGAGGAGCTGCGCCAGCTCCTGACCGAACGGGGAT
>JARIET010000005.1 GCA_031127185.1 Gemmatimonadota bacterium
GAGCCGAACCGCGAACGACGAGGACCGGAGTCCACGAATTGCCGCCGTCGGTGGACGCGTCAACTTGCCCAGACGGGTACGGACTGAACCCGTTTCCCAGGTAGAGTGTCCAGAAGACAAGGGAGACGGTGTCCGATTCAACCGGTACCGTCACGGGTACGGTTGTCAGGGTGCCGCCCGTGCCAAACCACGACCGTGTCCCGTTGCGAACGAACACGGAATCGCGGGAAAAACTCCGGGCCGTCCACGCTGGGTCACCCGGTTCCGCGCCGGAGATGGTGAGCAGACGGAAACTTGCCGTGCGGCCGCCCGCGGTAATGGAGAATGTCGAAGGACGACTCGCGACGCGCGAGATGACGCGTCGCGTGAATTTTCCGCCAGCCGCGCTATCAATGCGAAACGTGAACGCCGAACCTGCGCTTATGCTCGCACCGGGCGCCTCGGACGCCGGAAGCGTCGCACGGATTTCCGGGCTTACGCTTTCCAGGGTGAGCCGGTCCACACCATTCCCCCGGGCGGCGTTCCGGAAGTTGACTGGGTCGCGGGCCGCGTCCAGGAGATCAAGCGCAAAGGGCAGGTTGTCCTGAAAAAGCCGGTCGAGCTGTACGTCATCGTCGGGAAACTCGAAGCCGTAAAAGCCCTGGAGTCCGTACCCGCTGCTGAGCTCCGGCGTGAATGTCAGCGCACCGAACCGCGTGGCCGCAAACTCGGTGAATTCGCCATTCGTTGTATAGAGATTCCACCCGGGGCCTGGCGCATACTCCACGCGGCTCGACCCCGGGAGACGGTCACTGACGGCACTCTTCAAGTGAGTTCCGGCAAGTGCCTTGTACACGGGCCAGTCCGCCGGAAGTGCACCATAGACGCTGCCCGGAGGATAGATGATGAGGCCGGCAAAGGTGTGATAGCTGACCGCAGCGACGGGCGGGTGCGCGGCGAGGAATGATTCGATGCTTCGCGTCTCAACCTCCGACGCCGGCGACGTTCCCCGGAAAATCTCGGACGCTGCCTCGCCGGATGATCCCTGGTTGTCGAGTCCCCAGGACACCGTGTGATTGCGGTTCATGTCCACGCCGATATTTCCATTTGCCTGTGGCGAGCGTGTCTTGCGCCACAATCGTTCGTTCGTAAACGTGTACTGGTAGCCATCGGGATTGGCGACGGGAATCACCCAGATATCACGCGACTGCGCCAGCGAGTCGCGGCGCGCATCGGTTCCCGGCGGTGCGGCGAGAAATCGCACAAGGCGCAGTGCCATTTCCGTGGCTGCCCATTCTCTCGCGTGGTAAGTGGCGATGAAGATCACGTTTGGCCGCTGCGGGCTGTCGCCGGCCTGGCCGACCTTGAGCGCGAATATGGGGCGCCCCTCGTACGACCTGCCGATGGTGTCCACGTGCACGCGCGAGTTGGAGCGCGTGAGCGAATCCACCCAGCTCCGTATGCCACGCACCGGGTCGTCATATGGTCGGTAGATGACCGGCGCGGCCGCGGCACTGGCCAGGGATGGACGGCGGCTGAGTTCGGCGAAGCGCAGGCCCAGCGCCTCGAGCCGCGTCCGATCACGCGGCGACGCCACGACGAGCACGCCACTGGGTTCGACCGCGACGACATCGAAGCCGAGCCGTGTCAGCGAATCGGCCCGAATCCCATCGACGCGCAGGGTGCGGTACTGCGCTGTGGCAGTCTGCGGCACGCCGATTGCGACGGCGATCAGGGCCACGGCGGCGATGGCGCCCCGCCTCCGCAGCGTCACGCCGGCCGCCGCCGCGGCGCAACTTCGTCCAGCACCAGCCAGAGTTGGTCAACCGCGTCGAACAGCATCTGCACGGCGTTGCACCACAGCCCCCACCGTGCGGCGCGCGCGTCGGCTGGCGCCGCGCGAAGCGCCGCAGCGGCCACTGCCAACTCGGCCAGCGCGGCGAGGGCCGGAGCCGCACGTTCTTCTATTCGCGCGGAATAGGCGCGCGCCCGCGCCGGATCAGCCCCGGCCCGGTCGGCAGCGATCGCTTCCACTGCTTCAAGCAGCGAGCGCCGCAGCCGATCGGCGTCAAACGCGGCCGCCCTGGCCTCGGGTGCAAGCACTCGCACGGCCGACCGACGCGCGGCGACGAGCGGGCCGAATATCAAATCGTGCTCGCGCGTCCCCAAGGCACGCACGGAGGCGAATCCCCGCAGTGACCGCGTGAATTCCGGAAGCGCGAGGCGCACCGGGTCCTGATCCGCCCTCGCCTGCGGCTCAGACATTCAGGATGGCTTCGAGGACCACGGGAGTGTCGGCGAGATCCTCAAGCACGAGGTGTGCGCCGGTTTCGCGCAATTGTCCGGAAGTGTAGTTGCCCGTGGCGACGGCGATTGTCCGCGCGCCGATGGCCAGCCCGCATTCCACGTCTGCCGGAGTGTCGCCGATCACGACGCAGCTTGCGCCGGCCACCTCCCGCTGGAGGTGTTGAGCGGCCCGCTCGCGTGCAATCGCCGCGAGCACCGGACGATCCTCGTGGTCGCTTCCAAACGCGCCTATGGAAAATCGGGCGGGATCGACCTTTGCCGCACGCAACTTGCGATCAGCGCCTTGGATAAGATTGCCTGTCAAAAGGCCCAGCAGGACGGCGTCGTGCCCTTCACAGGCGTCGAGAATCGCGCCGACGCCTGGCAGCAGGAACGTGGGCTCGTGTTCTGCGGCCGAGAGTTCGGATTCGAGCGACGAGAGGTACAGATCGAGGATTGCCGGCATATGCCGGTTGACGTCGGCGTCGGAGAATCCGTTGGTGCGCAGCGCTTCGCGCACGATCTGCCGGTCGGTCTTGCCGGCGTAGTGCTGCCCACCCGGCCCCGGTGTGCCGGTCACATCCAGCAGCGCGCGTTCCATCGCGCGGCGCCCTGCCCCGTGCGCGAGCAGGATCGTGCCATCGATATCAAAGAGCGCGACGCGCATCGATCCACTGGTCATCTATTCACCATGCGCCGGCTCGGCGCTTTGATCACTGCGCGTGAGGAGGAGTCCACCCATCACGGCCACCGATCCGGTGACTTGCCAGACGGTGGGCCGTTCACCAAGCAGCGGCCACGCGGCCAGCAGCGCGATCGCCGGCTGCAGTTGCGCAAACATCGCGGTGCGCGTGGAACCGATGACCCGCACGCCGCGGTACCAGAATAGATAGGCCAATCCGATCGCGCCGATCCCGGAGTAAAGCACGGCACCCCAGGTGAGCGGGGTGATTGCCGCGAAGTCCGTGCGCGCCAGTGCCGGCGCCGCGACCACCAGGATAGGCAGCGTCCCGCCAAGCAGCGTCCAGGCGGCGATGTGCACGCCCTCGATCCGCTTGGTGAAGTCCCGCAGAAACGTGGTATAAAACGCCCAGGCCACGACCGAACGGAGAATCAACAGGTCACCGAGCACGTGCGCGTCTCCCGAGGCGTCGCTGCGCGCCGACCCGAGCACCACAACGGCGATTCCGATGAACGACATGCCGATGCCCATCACCGCGCGCTGCGATATGCGCTCCACGCCGTATGCCCGGCCGACGATGGCGATCACCGCCGGGCTGGCCGCCACGACGAGAGCGGCAGTGCCGGCACGGGTCAGCGCGAGTCCATTGATGAACAGGCCCTGATAGACACCGTGGCCCAGGATTCCGAGCAGCATCAGGCGACCGATGTCGGGGCGCGATGGTATTGGCGCGATCGCGACGGCAAGGCCCAGGAGCACGATCGTTCCGACCGCCATCCGGATGGCGTTGTAGGCGATGGGCTCAACGACGGTCGTCCCGTATTTCAGGACCGCGAAGTTGAGTCCCCAGATGAGTGCCATCACCAGCAAGCCGACCTCGGTAAGGAGGACGCTGCGGCGGTGCGCCGCGATGGACGCGGCGTTGGACGCGGCCGGGGCGGTCATCCGTGGAAATTATCGTGCCGACCGGTAGTTTGCCCTGATGCACATCTCGTTTGCCCTTTTCGCCGACGCGGCCAACCTGTCGCAGGAAGGAAAGCTCAACGTCCTTGGCGTGTTCGACGCGCTCCAGGTTGGGGCCCTGCCTGCCGTGCACCCCCGAGCTACACTTGTGGTGCGCCTCAAGGCCGACCACGAGGACGTGGGGGTTCATGGCCTGTCGTTCGGATGGGTGGGCCCGAATGGTGACGAGATCTGGTCATCATCGGGCGAGGTGGAGGTCGGCAACCCGCCGCCCGGGGCGTTTGAGGTGGATATCCCCGTGATTGCGGCCATCGATCTGCCCATCCAGCAGGCGGGGACGCACACCATGCGCATTGAGCTCGACGGTGAACTCCGGTCCGAGCTGTACCTGCATGTCCGGCTCGGCACGCCGACGCCGCCGGTGCACGGCTTGGTGAGCTGAGCCGAGTTTAGTCGGCCAAACCTGGAACGCCGTCGCGACCCCTGGCCTGCTGCACGGCGCGCACAATCGCGTCCTCGAGCGCCGCGGTCGCCGCCATCTCGGCCCGGACCAGATCGGCGGGTGCTGCGAGCGGCGCCTCACTGGGACAGGCCGCAAACACAACGTCGCCGTCGTAGCTCGTTCCCGACGGTCCAATGCGACGCGCGAGCGCGGCGCTCGCGGCCCGCGCAATGCGGTTCAGGTCCACCTTGCTGAAGCCGCAGTTCAGTGCGACGACGGCGATGGTCGTGTTGGCGCCGGGATCAACAAAGAGTCCGCGGGCCATCCCCACTTGCTCGGAGTCGGCAATCCCGCCGCGCGGGTCCCGCGGGCCGGCGATGATCCTTCCGTCGCGGTCGCGGATGTGCCCAACGGCATTCACCACGGCGATGGCGGTCGCGGCGAGACCTTTGCCGGCAAAGCCCACGCCGAGCCCGCCCTTCATGGCATGCGCAGGTCCGTAGAGCTTGCCGACGGTGCATCCCGTGCCCGCGCCCACGCTTCCCTCGGCCCACCCGGACGCCGTCGCCGACTCGCAGGCGGCGTAGGCCATGTCTGGTGTTGGACGCGACGAGAACTTGCCCAGGGGCGCCAGATCGAACACCACGGCGGCGGGCACGATCGGGACTACGCCGTAGGCGATGGCATAGCCGCGGTTCCGCTCTTCCATCCAGCGCATCACGCCGGCGGCGGCGTCGAGGCCGTAGGCACTCCCGCCTGTGAGAAGGATCGCATCAACGCGATCGTTGGAGGCCACCGGATCGAGGAGCGCGAACTCGCGCGTGGCGGTCGCGCGCCCGAAGGCAAATGCGCTGGCGCGAAGCGAACCAGTTGCCGCCATCACGACGGTACATCCGGTCGCACCGGCCGGGTCGGACGCATGACCAACCGCGATGCCGAATCCGCCGCCCGCGATGTCCGCGTCGTTCGGATTCACGTGCGACCTGAACCACCACTCACTGCGCTGCGGGCCTGGTGATGGGCCGGGGCGCGGTGTCGGCTTCCTGGCATTTCTTGCAGAGCAGGACGCCGCGCATGTTGCACGGCTGGCAGATGAAGGTGCCGCAGCCCTGGCACGGATACCCCTCTGAGGCCCGTTCCTCGCGTCCGCACGCCCGGCATTCCATTGCGTCTGTTGCGGTCATTGTCGCCCCCAGGTCAGGTGCACCGGTCAGCGTCCCTTCTCGGACAGGTCATAGTCGCGAATCTTCTTGATGAGCGTGGCGCGCGAGATGCCAAGCTCGCGCGCGGCATGCGTGCGGTTCTGATGATTGGCCTTGAGCGTGCGGTCAATATGTGCCTTCTCAACATCGGCGAGCGACTTGGGTGTGTGGTGCGTGACATCGGCACCACTGGCGCCCTGCACTTCGCGAGGCAGGTGACTGAGTTCAATGCGAGGCTGGCCACGGGCCATGAGCATCGCCCGTTCAAGCGCATTGCGCAGTTCGCGGATGTTCCCGGCCCACCCGTGCCGGAGAATTGCATCGAGCGCTTCGTCGGAAAGTGCCGTCGGGGCGCCGATGAGTGACCTGGACAGCACGTCGAGCAGATGCGCCGCGAGTTCCACGATGTCCTCACGGGCGCGCTCGCGAAGCGGCGGCAACGTGATGGGCATGACCGAGAGGCGGTAGTAGAGGTCCTCGCGGAAGCGGCCGGCCGCGACCTCGTCGCTGAGATCGCGACTCGTCGCCGCAATCACGCGGACGTCAGGTTCGATTTCGGAAGTGCCACCCTGGCGGCGAAAACCCTTGCCTTCGAGTACGCGGAGCAATTTGGGCTGGAGGTGCGCCGCGAGATCACCGATCTCGTCGAGGAACAGCGTGCCGCCATCGGCGATTTCAAATACTCCCTTTCGCGTCGGACCTGAAGCGCCATCGGCCGATGCCTCGACCCCGAACAGTTCGGAGTCGAGCGACTCAGCCGTGAGCGCGGCACAATTCACTTCGACGAACGGCTTGGACGCGCGTGGGCTTTGGGCATGGATGAGTTCGGCGACACGTCCCTTCCCGGCACCGCGCGGGCCAACGATCAATGCGGTGGTGCGATCACTGCCCGAGAGCACGGCGATATTGGCCGCGAGGTCGCGCATGGTCTGCGACGATCCGAACACCACTCCGCCGCTCGCACCACGCTGCTCGGCAAGGTAGCGGTTCATCCGTTTGAGCTGTGACTTCTCCAGCGCGCGCGCCGCGGCGGCCGCGAGATGGCTCAGGTCCACCGGTTTCGTGAGGAAGTTCTCGGCACCTTTGTGCAGCGCCTCCACCGCCATCGTGACGTCGCCATAGCCGGTGACCATGATCACGACGGGTTCATCGGCACGGATGCGCGAGAGCACGTCGAACCCCGTCATGTCCGGCAGGCGGACGTCAAGCAGGACGAGGTCCGGCTTGAGCCGCTCGTACGATTCAATCCCCTCGGCGCCGGTATGGGCCTCGTACACCACGTGCGCGCCGTCGTGGCGAAAGAACATCGCAAACGCGGTGGCGATTGCGATTTCGTCGTCGATGATGAGGATGCTTGCCATCGGTCAGCGGGAAATTGCCAGGGTACCCGAAGAGCCCGGAGTCTTCACGTCGCGAACAGGAAGGTGAACGGTGAAAGTAGCGCCGTGCCCGGGCGGTGATGAGGCCTCAATGTGGCCTCCGTGCTCGCGCACAATGCCAAAGCTGATGGACAACCCGAGGCCTGTGCCGACGCCGCGCGGTTTGGTGGTATAGAACGGATTGAAGATGTGCGGCAGGTGCCCGGGCGCAATCCCGGGCCCGGTGTCCGTCACGCTGACGGCGATGTGGGACCCGCGCAGTTCGCTGCGCACCTCGATCCGCCGCTCCGGTCCACCTCGTGCCACCACGGCCTGCTCGGCATTGGAGAACAGGTTGATGAACACTTGCTGGAGCTGGAAGGGGTCTGCCGAGGCCAGCGGCAGTCCTTCGGCAAGCCGCACCACCAGTTCAATCTCCTGCATCCGGAGCGGATAGCGCCGCAGTTCCAGCGTATCCGTGATCACTTGATTGATGTCACTGGGGATGCGTTCGGTCGGGTTCTGGCGGGCGAATGTCAGCAGCTTACCGACGATACGCGCAGCACGACGCGCCTCGTTGACAATGGTGTCGGCCGAACGTCGCGCGTCAGTATCGTGCGCCACATCGGCCTGCAGGAGCTGGCCGTGTGCCATGATCCCCGTCAGCGGCGAGTTCACTTCATGTGCCACGCCGCCGACGAGTTCCCCCAGCGCCGCGAGCTTGTCGCGGCGCGCGGCATGCTCGAACAGGGCCCGTTCTTCGGTGACATCGCGCAGGATGGCCAACACGCCCGTCACGCGGTCGCGCTCCACCAGCGGTGCAGTGCTGACGCTGAGCACGGCGGGTATGCCGAGGTGCGAGATAAACCGTATCTCGCCGCGTCGGCGCGCACCGGTAACGGCTGCGGTGAAAAGCGGCCATACCGCCGTCCGCTGGTCTTCAGGGAGAAGGTCGGCGAAGTGCAGGTCGATGACCGCCCGCCGCGGCATGCGCACGATGCGCCGGAACGAGCGATTGGCCGATGTGATCCGCCCCTCCTCATCCAGTGTACAGATGCCGTCCTCGGCCGACTCGACGAGGTTCGCATAACGCGACTCCGCGCGCTCGAGCGCGGCCGCCTGCGCCCGGTGCTCCGTGACATCGCGGGCAATGCCGAGCACGCCGGTGATCGCGCCCTCGTGGGCCACCGGGCTGAAGGAATACGCCATCAGTCGGAGCGAACCATCGCTGCGGCGCACGCGGCATTCGAATTGCGCCTGACGCCCGCTGAGCGCCGCTGCCAGCCAATGCGACACAACCGCCTCGTCGGGCGGCTCGACCATTGTCAGGAGCCGCCGGCCGATGATCGCATCGCGCGGTAGTCCACAGACGCCCTCGCAGGCCGCGTTCCCCGACGTCAGCACTCCAGCGGCGTCGAGAGTGAAGATCGCATCGGCTGCCGTCTCAAAGAGGTTACGGTAACGCGAGTCGGCGGCGGCCATGGCAGTGCGCGCCAGCGCCTCGCCGGTCGAGTCGCGGAGCGACGCGACCACGCCGCTCACCATCCGTCCGCTGCGAATCGGCGCGAGACTCATTGACACCGTGCGGCGTTCGCCGTCTGGGCGCAGCACCTCGGCATCGGCACGCGTGGGCTCGCCGGCAAACGCCCGCAACACGGCGTCTTCCACGGTGTCGCGCATCGCGGGCGCGACCAGCACGGAGAGCCGGAGTCCGACCCCGCCAACCTCCCTGCCAAACAGCGTGCGTGACGCCTCGTTGGCGAACGTGGCGATACCGCTGGCATCTGTGATCACGATGGCATCGGTCGTTGAGTCCACTACGAGGCGATACCGCTCGGCGAGTGACAGAAACGATGTGACATCATCCACGGTCACCACGGCGCCGCCCTGCGGGTGCGGCGACGCGATCACTTCGAACACGCGCTCGCCCGATTCCGGCCGAAGAGTTCCACGGCCGACCACACGATTCAGGATCGCGACACCAATCGGATCGTCCGCCGACGGTGCGCGTGGAACTCCAAGGATTACCTCATAGAGCGAGTGCCCGTCGAGCCCGGTGTCGCCCGGTCGCCCCGCAATCGCCGCCAGTCGCGTGTTGTGCCTGAGAATGAAGCCATCCGCGTCCACCACGGCCATACCCCCGGCGATGGCGTCGAACGCCGAGCGAAGATCGCGTGTTGCGCCGTCCGCCTCTTCAAAGAGCCGCACCTTGACGACGGCGACAGCCAGCTGCGATGCCAGCCGCTCCAGGACGCGAACGTCATCGTCCGAAAAACCACCCGGCCGATTGATGACGCTGAGCACACCAATCGGGCCGCCCGGAGTACGCATCGGTGCAGCCACGAAGTTCTCGACGTGCGCGAGCATCTGTATCGTCGCATTCACGCCCGTCTCCGGACGGATCGCGTTGACGATGATTGGACGGTCATCGAGCATGGCGCGACCGGTCACGCTGTCGACGGTGGGGAAATAGAGGCCCTGCGAAGGTGCACTACACCCGAGCGCTGCCACGATATGCAGGTAGTCCCCGCGAACGAGGGCGATGTCGGCGCCGTCGGCTCCGAGGATCGCCGCGGAGTGGCGCAACCCCAGGTGGAGCACCTCGCCAAGTCGCTGCGTGGTGCCAAGCGCGCGCGCCAGCTCAGCCAACGCCTCACTTTGACGCCGGTCGCGCAGACTTTCTGCCAGCACGGCGGATGTGCCCAATGACCCCGACGCCGTGGCGGCCAGTGTGGCCAGAAGCGCCTCGGCGTCGGCGATCCTGGCCTCCTGCACACCGTAGGCGACGATCGCACCATCGGCACGATGTCCCATCCGGATTGGGACGGCGATCGCGACACTGCCATTGGCCCCGGCGCGCTGCGCCGCGCGACCGGTCTGCCCCGCCTCGAGCAGCGCGTCGAGCGCATCGGACGGGGGCGAGGCCATCGTTTCGTCGGCGCCCGCCCAGTGCGTCACACTTCCGGCCTCGTTGTCGGTCGCATCGCCGCCGGTCCCCGTCAACGAAACGACGGCGCCGATCGCTTCACAGATACGCACGGCGTGGCGAGCAAGTTCGCGACCAATGGCATCGCGCTCCGCGGCGCGCCCGATGGCCGTGCTGGCTTCCTGCAGGCGACGAAGCGCGTCGATGAGTCGATCGGCGCGCAGCTCCGCGCCGGGCGCTGTCGCGGCAGGCGTGGACGACCGCTCCGACATCAGAACCGCCACAGCCGGAAGAAGTCGAACCCCACCTGCCGAGGCGTCGGCGCGAAGCCGCGCGCGCCAGCATCGTCACGACAGTACAGCGCGCTCGTGGAGGGCTCGACGCCGGCCGAGAGCGTGAGGTCACCGCGCACGCGGTAGTCGAGCTTTGCCCCAAAAGTGTCGCCGATGGGCGCGGTCGATGCACTGGCGGTGGCGCCGTCCACCAGGCGACCGACCTGGCAGAGTCCCGCGTCGACGCGCACAAACAGGCGATCGGTGAGCTGCTTGGCGCAGTTGAAGCGTGTACCCTGCAGCACTTGTCCGCTGAATCCGCGCAGCCGCCCCTGATAGGCGTCGAGCCCCGCCGTCGATATTTGCGCGTCGTCGCAGAGACCGCCCGAGAGCTGCCCCCCGAGTACACTGCCCACGCTGGTCAGCAGGAATCGCGTGGCCGTGGAGGTATAGTCACCGCCGCGCCCACTGATGGCGTTGCTGGGGCCGCCGGTGGTGAGGTAGCTGATGAGATCTGCCGTTGTGACGCGTGCAGAGTCTGGGGTGGAAAGTTCCAGGGTGGGCGAAAGCCTGGTGCCGCCGATGCGCACACGCACGCGCACATCCGGACGCGCGCCCTGCTGCGCCACTTGCCGCACGACATATCCGGCGTTGATGTTCAGCGCCGCATTGAGATCGGGATCGCCGTAGAACCGGACATCGCCGGATTCCACGGTGAAGGTACGTTGCACCGGTCCGAGGTTCAGGCGGTATGTGCCGCGCACCGTTTGCAACGGCCCCTCGAGCACGAGCTGCGCCCGGCCGCTGCGACCACCACGGGCATCAGCACCAGGACGCGTTCGCGTAACGGAGACGAAGCCGCCCAGGTTGATGTCGGCCTCCGCCGAGCGAAGCCAGACATCGTTCCCCATGCGGATGGGCAGGTTGCGCACCGTCAGATTGTTCATGAACACGGTATCGCCGCTCGCCAGCAGTGCGCGATTGACGAGCGCCGTGGTGTCGACCACGCGGTACAGGTTCGGATCGTCGAGCGAAATCAGCCGTTTCTGGTACAGTTCAGGAAGGCGAATCTCGCCGCGATCCACGGTGAACCCGCCGGTGAGCAGGGCTGCACTCCGTCGCCCCGAAAGCAGCAGGTTTCCCGTCAGGTCCAGGTCGGCAACGCGCGGGTCGCGAAACACATTGAATCCTGCCAGATCGAGGCGGACACCGAACGTGGCATCGGCGGCGTCGCGAAACCCGAGGGTGCCCGTGATACTGGCCGACGAGCTACGCGCCGCGCCGCCCCGCGCCGTCAATCGGCGAAAGACGACGCTGTCCCCCAAGAACCCTATGTCCGCGTCGAGTCCCTCGACGCGGGCCTGCCCCATTTCACGCAGCTGCAGCGAGCCGCCGCTGACCGAGGCCGATCCCGTGGCACGGGGGTGCCGCCAGGTACCGCCCACGTCGATGTCAAGGCGCAGGAATCCGGTGGCGTCGCGCACTGAGGGCAGGAACGATTCCAGTACGTCCAGGCTCGCGCTGTCCGCCCGAAGCCGGGCAACCAGTGGCTCTTCGAGAAGCCGCGATCCGGCAGGTTCAAACGCCAAATCGATCGGCAGTGCAGCATCGGCGTGCAGGACCGTGCTCGCCCCCTGGCCCAGGCCAAGTGCGGCGGTGAGGCGCCGTTCCGCATACCGCCCGTCGATGTCCAGTCGGTCAAGCCGCAGGCCCGCAACACGAGCCTGATTCAGTGACCCGTTGAAGAAGAAATCGGGGCGCGACCGTGTGCCACGAACGTCGGCGCGAAGCGAGGCCAGGCCGGACATCGGTGACGCCGTCTGCACAATTTCGCCGACGTCCGCGAGAGGCACCGCATCGGCGCGGAGCGCAATCGCAACCGTATCGAGCGAGTTCGTCCGACCGGTGGCATTGAGTGTCCCGCCTTTCGCGCCAGCAAGCACCAACGTGTCCAGGCGAAACCCACCGCCGGATGTGGCAATGAGCGCCGGGCGCCGAAGCGTCCACTCATTGGCCAGGGTCCGCGCCACGAGCGTATCCAACCGCACGAAGGTCGTGTCTCCACGGCGGCGCAGGTCGCCGGCTCCCCTGATGCCGGTGCCCATTGGCGCGGTCAACGCCGCGCTCAGGCGCGCCTCTGAACCCCGCAACAGGTCCGCGCGAACATCGACGTCATTGTAGATCACGGTTCCCGAGCGGAGCCGATCGAGCCGCAGCGTCAGTGCGCCCGTCGCCGAATCGGGAAGTGACGAGAGTGCCACCGTGCCGCGGAGCTGCCGCGCAGACGTAGTGCGGAACAGCAGTTCCGTGCCGTCGACCGTCGCGTCGAGCGCAAACCGACCGATGTGCCCGGTCAGTTGTCCCGCCGCGCGGAGCGTGCCCTCGAGGGAATCGGCGGCGGCCGCAGCACCTGCTGCCGCTGCCCGCGTGAGGTATCTGCGCAGGCCTCCGAGCGAATCGCCGGCGTACTGGAACCGAAGCGCCTCACTCACCGACGGTACGAGCCCGAGCGCGCCGCGCGCAGTCAGCAGTCCCGCCGTGCTCTCCAGGCGCGCGGAGTCCACCTGCACCGCACCACCGAGGAAGCGCAGCGCCGCCTGGCCTCCAAACACGCGAACACCGTCAATCAGGGACCGTTCCGCCGTCACCAGCGCCGTGCCGGCGACGTTGTGCAACGAGTCACCGGCAATGTCCACGACGAAACGGGCGTCGAGCGCGCTTTCCGGTGCACCCGGCAGGCCAAACCCACGGCGGATGTCGAAGCCGCTGACTGCACCGCGTGCCACACCCCGGTATCCGGGCTCGAAGCCGTCGAATCGCCCGTCCACCTGCACGCGTCCGGCCTCGCCGACGAGATCGGTGGAAACGGCAAGGTCGGCAATCGTGCCTTGCGCGCGGAGCGGTCCGCGAAATTCTCCGCGCAGCGGAAGCATCGGATAGGACTTGGCGATCGTGCTCGCCGAGAGCGGCAACGCGGCGGCCGTGAGATCTACGGTCACAAAGTCATCGCCGAGGGTGATGCGTCCGGCGCCGCGCATCTGCGAAGGCGGTGCGTCGTTTCCGTCGCGGTGCGTGAAGTCGGCTTCGCGGAGCCGCACGTCTGTCCACACGGAATCGAGGATCGTCGTGCCGGAGAGATAGCCGTTCAAGCGCGGAAAGAGCGGGTTCAGGAACTGACCCGTGCGGAGGTCAAAATGGTCCAGATCGAGCCGGAATCCGTGGAACTTCGCAAACGCCGGAAACAGAATGTCGATCTCACCGCGCCCCACACCCTTTGCGGTCGCACCTGGCACGTTGCGGTCGGCGAAGAACAGGTCAGCGCGCTCCACCTGGAAGCGATTCACCGGCCCGCCCGAGGCTTTGATGGTGCCCGTGAGCGTGCCGCGCCACGGGTATGGGAACGGCACGCCATTGAGTGTCTCGAGGAGCGTGAAATCGGCCGGATCCAGCGAGAGGTTGACGTCGCGCACTTCCAGGACCGGCCCACCCACGCGGTAGGTCATGTCGCCGCGCAAGCGCGAGCCTGCACTCCGCAAGTCCATCTTCGTGATGGCATAGTCCGTGACCTCGCGGTTGTCCGGCTTTGTCTTGATGTGCAGCAGCATCGAACCGTGCCCGACGCGCGGCAGGGTGGGATAGATCCAGTGGATGTCCTCCATCGCGGTCGAGTCGCTCGTGACGCGGACGTCCCAAAAGGTGTCGCCTGTCGGCCACTCGATCTTGCCCTTCATTCCGCCGGTCGAGTTGGGAAGCGAGAACCGCGGCATGTCGAACCAGACCGTGTCACCGCGCCAGAGGAAGCCACCCTCCATCCCGCGGATCTTGAACGGAGGCACCGTCTCGTTGACGTCGAGGTTCGCAACTTCAAAGCGACGCCCCGTGCTGTCGGGGTGCCGGATCCGGACGTACGGAATAACGGCATCCATTTCCTTCCAGCGCCAGGTCTTCTGAAAGCCACGCCGCCCGCGAAGGTTCACCCGTCGAATGTCGTTGTAGGTGTCGGCGAGGTTGAACGCGATGGCGCTGTCGCGCCTGGACCCCTTGAGCGAGTCGGCAGGGTACCAGGGCTTGGTGAGCCGGATTTCGCCGCCTTTCAGGCGGACGTCGTGGAAGAGCATCAGCGAGCCGAAAGCCCCGCGGCGCCGTCTGGGTTGCGGCTTGCCCTCGTCAGCTCCCGGCGGGAAGACCTTCCTGTAGTTCCAGCTCTCGTCGAGTTCCTTGCGGATGACGATGAACGGATGCTCTGCCTCGACGCCGCGAAAGATGAACCGGCCATCCACGATGTCACGCGGGTCGTAGCGAAGCGAAACGCGCCCCGCCGACAGGAAGACGGAATCCTCAGGGCCGCGCAACTCGATCGAGTCCACGGTGATGTCGGTAAGGAAGCTCCCGGAGAGCCTGCCAAGGTGCAGGCGTCCCCGCAGACCGCGGTTCAGCTCGCGCGACACCTGTGCGCGAATCCATTCGCGCCCCCCTTCGCTCTGCGTTGCCGCGACGAGCCCGCCCACAAGGCCCGCGCCGATCGATACCATCGCGAGCGCGCTGATGATGACGACCAGTTGGCGTCGGCCGAGGCTCGTCACGGAGGCGGCAGTCGAAGCGCCACGCTAGAACGCCTGCCCGATGGACATGCTGAAGTTGAGTCGCCGCAGGAATGCCGCCGACTGCGGCGGCGCGAAACTGGCCGGACAGGAACCCGTCGCCTGGGTGGTCTGTCCGTCGGCGGTCCTGGATACACGCAATGAATTACCTGGGCTCACACAGAGCAGCGCGCCGCCGACCGAAACCGGCGTGTCGAAGTACGCGGCACCGCCCGGCCGCCGGTATGAATTGTGCGCCAGGTTGAACCCCACAAACCCGATCAGCGTGCGCAGCCGAACCCCCACACCCGGCGTCCACCGAAGGGCGCCGAACCCGAGGTTCGCCCCTGGTGTTCCGCGATTCCAGACTTCGCCGACATCAACGAACCCGGTGAGTTGCAGCAGGTTCGGAAGAATAGGGCTGCGGAACCGCGCCTCGATGTTTGCGACCATAAGGGCGTTGCCGCCCGTCGGCACCGTGCGCTCCCCAGGCCCGTCAGCCACGGCCCGAAAGAACACGGTGTCCGCCGGGTTGGCCGGGTTCCCGCCGGGCAGTCCGTTGACCCGGACGGTGTCGTAGGACGAGGCGATGTAGACCGCCGGCCCGAGTTCGTTCTGCGAGAACCCGCGCACCGTGGTTGGTCCGCCGGCAAACAACCGCTCGTGCGGCGGCACATACAGCGCCGCAGTCGAAAACCCGAGGCTCGGCCCGACCACGGCTCCCACGCGCAGCCGCGCGGCAAGGATCACGTCCGGGCTCAGTGTACGGTACACGGCGCCATCAACCAGCAGTTTGTTGAATTGCAGCGCCGGATCGCTGCCGGTGTGCCGCCCTGCCGTGCGCATCTCAACGCGGAGAGACGTGCCTCGCGACGGGTCGATCGGACTGTCGCCCGTCTCACGCGTAAACGCGAAACTCGCCACGGCCAACCGCTGCTGCCGGCTGAACGATTGGCGGTCGGCATCCTCGCACGCATTGAAGACGGCGCAAAGGAGGGCCGGCTGCGCCTCCGTCTTACCGAACTCCACCGAGTAGCCGGCGGTCTGCGAAATGATCCCGAGCGCACGTGAGAGCGAAAAACTGCTCCCGATTGGCGCGCTCCGCAGGAACGACTTGTACTCCGAGCGCCGCTCGCTGTACAGTGTCACGCTCGGCGTAAACCGGCGAAAGAGCGCTCCGCGCGTCGCCGACGCGCCGATGTAGTAGTTGAGGTCGCGGCTGTAGGGATCTGCCTTGGCCTGTGGGCAGAGCGCGGCCGCGCCGGTGATGGGCTCGCTGATGCCGAGCTTGGAGACCCTCCCGTGCAGGTCAAGCCGCGCCGCGCCACCGAGGAAGTTGTATTGTGTGAGGTCACCAGTCGCGCGAAAACAGTCGAGGGTGCCGTAACCCGCAGCCGTCCGGCCCACGCGCATGTAGCCCTCCACTACGCTCAGTGTGACCCCGACGCGCGCCGTGTCGCCCCGCGCGATCGTCGGATCGGTCAGCACCGCGACCTGGTCAAATGCTTCGGTCTGGTAGAGCGCGCGCTTGGCCCGCTCGAGCCGCTCTTCGCTGTACACGTCGCCCTCGGCGATTCCCGCCACCCTCAGCACGGCCGAGTCAGTCAGCCCGCGCTTCGCCCCATTGCGCGGGCGCGCGTCCACGGCCACCCGCCCGAGCCGTACTCGCGGGCCCGCCTGCACCGAAAAGCGCACCGTCGCCGTGTGGGCTGCAACGTGGGTGTCGTATCCGACGAACACGTCTGCATCGGGATAGCCGCTGTTGCGCAACCGACGCGAGAGCGAGTCCCGGGACTCCTCGATGGCGTACTTGTCGAACGGCGCACCCCGTTGCACCGCCAGTCGCGCCAGCAGTTCGTCGCGCCCTACGATCGAATCCGTGCCCTCGATGATCAACTCCGACACAGTCACCGGCGCCCCTTCGGTAATGGCAAAGCGCACACGGACTCGCCCAGTGCCGGCAGCCACGACCTGGGTATCGACAGTCGCAGCCACATAGCCGTGATTGCGATAGAAGAGCCGCAGTCGCACGGCATCGAGCGCGAACTGCTGCCGGTCGAGACAGCGGCGCTGGCCAAACAACCGGAAGGCACGACGCGAGCGCGATGACGGGGTCGTCACGATGCCCGCAGCAAGCGCCGCGTCAGCGAACGCAACGTTTCCCGAAAACTCGAGGGCCGTCACCTCCACATCGCCGGGATCACAGACCAGGTCCTGCGCATGCGCCGGCGCCGCCGCCCACACGACGGCAAGTGCCGCGAGCAGGTGCAGCCGGCGCGTCAATCGTCCTTCTGGCCGAAGATCGCGAGGTTGGACGAATGCCCCGGATTCACCTTGCGATCGGGGTAGATCCAGTGGACAGCTTGGTTCACTGCCGTGCACGCCTCGGCAAAGCCTGTGGCGATGAGCTTGAGCTTTCCGGGATACGTGGTGATGTCTCCCGCCGCCCAGATGCCGGCCCGCCCGGTGGCCATCTCGGAGTTAACCGCGATTTCGTCATTGGCCACGGTGAGCCCCCAGTCGGCGATGGCACCGAGGTCGCTTACATATCCGAGCATGGGCAGCACGACATCAGCGCGCACGCGACGCGTGGACTTCGCCTTGATATCCTTGAGCTCGAGTTCGTGGATCGAGGCGCCCTGAGCCACGACGTCAGCGAGTTCGTGGAACGTGTGAATCGTGACGCGCCCGGCCGCCGCCGCCGCCTGCACCGCCGCAACCGTGGCTCCGTGCGCGCGAAACCGGTCGCTGCGATGCACCAGGGTGAGACTCGCAGCGCGCGCATTGAGTTGGTCGGCCCAGTCGAACGCCGAGTCACCGCCACCGATGATGACCACATGCTTGCCGTCATACGCGGAGGGCGCGCCAACCGAATAGCGGATTCCGTTGCCCTCCCAGGGTGCAGCCGCGGGCTGAGGCAAGCGCCGCGGCGCAAACGCGCCGATCCCACCGGCGATCACCACCGCACGTGTCGGGAACCGATCAGTGTCGGTCACCAGCTCGAAGTGGCCGTCCTTTTCTTCCAGGCCGACCACGCGCTGCCCGCCGTGATACTCGCCGCCAAACTGCGTGGCCTGCTCGAGGAGCGACCTGACCAGATCCTTCGCCAGAACCCTGGGAAACCCGCCGACATCGAAGATGAACTTTTCAGGGTAGAGCGCGGTGAGCTGCCCACCCGGATCCGGCAGGGCATCAATCACCTGCGCCGTGGCCTTACGCATCCCGGCGTAGAACAGGCCGAACAGCCCGGTGGGACCGCCCCCGATGATCGTGATGTCCCGCATCTCGCGCGCCATCCTTGAAAATTCGCCATCGTACAGTCAGGCTGCAACCGTTAATGTCAAAGTGGCCGCCCGCCCGAGACACCTCCTGATGACCGACCCCTCGCAGCTCATTGAATACGTTGGCCGGTTCCGCCTCACACGCCGCATTGCGCGCGGCGGCATGGCCACCGTCTACGAGGCCGAGCAAGTCGGCGATCGCGGGTTCACCAAGCGCGTTGCGCTCAAGGTGATCCATGAGAAGTACGCCCGGGAACCGGAATGGCTCCAGCTGTTCATTGATGAAGCCAAACTCTCCGCGAACCTCGTGCACGGCAACATCGTGCAGATCTTCCAGTTCGAGGAAGTGAAGGGCCAGTTCTACATGGCGATGGAGTACATCCGTGGCGTCACCGTGCGGGCACTCATTGACCGCCATCGCGCACTCGACGAACCGCTGCAGCCCGCCCTCGCTGCGTACATCGTGAGCCGCGTCTGCCGCGCGCTTGATTTCGCGCACAACTTCGTCGACGATCTGGGTCGCCGGTTGCACATCGTGCACCGTGACGTCTCACCAGGGAACATCCTGCTCACCTGGGATGGCCAGGTCAAACTCGGCGACTTCGGCATCGCCAAGGCGCGGACCATGCACGACCCGGCCGAGGCCAATCACCTCACCATCGGCAAGAAACACTACATGAGCCCGGAACAGGTGCTCGGTATGCCTGTGGACTGGCGTACCGACATCTTCTCGACGTCGGTCGTGCTCTTTGAGCTGTTGGCACGAGAGCAGTTGTTTCGCGAGATCGAGACCGAGCTGGCGATGGATGAAGTGACCATCGCCCCGACGCCGAACATCCCGCGGCTCCTGCCCGATGTGGACCAGGGGTTGGCGGGACTGATCACGCTCGGAATCTCAAAGGCTCCCACGGTGCGGCCCAACGCCGCGATGCTCGGACTCGCATTGGACCAGTGGTGCCAGAAGCAGGGTGACATCGTGTCGCCTGAGCGCCTGCAAGCGCACCTGGCCAAGGTGTTTCCGTCCACGTATGCACCCCCGGTTCAGGCGCGCGACGCGGGCGGCGGCCTTCCGAACTCCTCCCCCATCTAGCTTTCGCGCATGGCACCCAAGATCTACACCAAGACCGGCGACGACGGCCGCACGGCGCTTTTTGGCGGCGGTCGCGTTGACAAGGACGACCTGCGCGTCTCGGCGTACGGCGACGTGGACGAGTTGAACGCCGTCATCGGGCTGGCGCGGTCGGCAGAAATGATGCCTCGTATTGACGAAGTCCTGGCGCCGGTCCAGCGCGACCTGTTTGCCATCGGTGCACTGCTCGCCACGCCGCACCCGGAAGAACACCGGAAGCAACTCGAAAAGGCGCGGATCAGCGACAAGCGTATCGCCCAGCTCGAGCAGGCGATCGACGATGGTGAGGGGGAACTCGAGCCGCTGAAGGCGTTCATCATGCCAGGCGGCACGCACAAGGCGTCCGCGCTGCACGTTGCCCGCACCGTCTGCCGGCGCGCGGAGCGCGCTGTGGTACGCCTCAGGAAGAGTGAAGAAGTGCCGCCGATCGTGGTCATCTACCTGAATAGGCTCTCTGACCTGCTCTTCGTGCTCGCGCGGGTGGCGAACCACCGCGCAGGCGCTGGCGAAGTCACCTGGTAGACGCGAGTTCGGCGGTGACCGGCGGCGAGTGGGAAGCAGGCACCAAGGCTGCGGCGCTCGACCTGCACGGGTCGCACATCGTCATCGGCCAGCCGTTGGACCGTGCCGGCGCCACCGCGATCCGCGAGGCCATTGCGGGCCGCCGCGCCGCGATCATCACGGACACGAATGTTGCCCCCCTCCATGCCGCGCCGCTCGCCGACCGACTCGGCGTCGATGCCGACGCAATTCTGACGATCACCGCTGGAGAAGGGAGTAAAACGCGCGACGAGTGGGCGCGATTGACTGATTCGCTGCTGGCGCGGGGGTACGGGCGCGACTCCGTGATTATCGCCGTCGGCGGCGGCGTGGTGGGCGATCTCGCCGGGTTCGTCGCCGCCACCTACATGCGCGGCATTGCAGTCATCCAAGTTCCGACCACGCTGCTGGCGATGGTCGACGCGGCCGTAGGCGGGAAAACCGGGGTCGATGCAGCCGCCGGGAAGAACCTCATCGGCGCCTTCCATCGGCCGATCCTGGTAGTCGCAGACCCGGCGACCCTGGCCACGCTCCCCGACGTACAGTTCCGGAATGGACTCGGCGAAGCGCTGAAGCACGCGCTCATCACATCGGCGGCCGAGCTGCGATGGCTGGTGGACCGCGCGCCGCTCCTCGCAGCGGGTGAAGCGCGGCCGGTCGCATTGCTCGCGGATCTGGTGGAACGCAACATCCGCATCAAGACCGACATCGTCGCGCGCGACGAGCGAGAGTCGGGACCGCGCAAGATGCTGAACTTCGGCCATACCATCGGACACGCAGTTGAGTCGGTGTCCGGATACAGCCTGCTGCACGGTGAATGCGTGGGCATCGGAATGCGCGCCGAAGCAATGATTGCCGCCAAACTCGGCCTCGCCTCGCCGGTGCTTGCCGGGCAAATCACCGGAGCGCTGGGCACGCTCGGACTCCCGCTGCGTCCACCCCATCGTCTGGATCCAATGGCTGTTGGCGCCGCGACTCGCAGCGACAAAAAGGCCCGCGCGGGTGTGATTGAGTACGCCCTGCTTGCGGACATCGGCGTGCCGGCGAACGGCGGCCACGCGTACGGCACTCCAGTTCCGGAGCGCGTCGCCCGTGAGGCGATAGCAGATTTGTGATGCTGCCGTAACCCGTTGCCAAATCAGTAGTTAGAGTTCGCCTGTGGGGCCTGACTCGGTTGGCATGACGCTTGGGTGTTGACCGCCATTGTACTCGCACATAACGTGCGCGTCCTTACCGAACATCGGCGCGTACCGGTTGGCTCCGCTCTTTCCGGTCCGTGCGCTCTACAACCCACCGTCCTACCGGGGTGTGTATGCAGCATGCGATGCAGTCGAAGAGTCGCTCGTTTTTTCGCTCTTCGCCCTCGTCAGCGTTCGATCAGTACCTGCATGACATCCAGAAGCTCCCCCTGATCACCGACCCCGCCGAGGAAAAGCGTCTCGCGCGGCTGGCACAGAAGGGTGACGAACAGGCCGCCGAGCGCCTCGTCACCGCGAACCTCAGGTTCGTCATTTCATACGTAAAGAAGTATCAGGGCCACGGACTCGATCTCTCCGAGCTCGTTGCCATCGGCAACGAAGGACTGCTCAAGGCGGTCCGCAAGTTCGACCCCGACCAAGGCGTCAAGTTCATTTCGTACGCCGTGTGGTGGGTGCGCCAGGCCGTACTGAAGGCGCTTGCAGAGCAGACCC
>JARIET010000006.1 GCA_031127185.1 Gemmatimonadota bacterium
CCCTGCCCTCCCCCCGCGTCCCGCCGTTCCCCGTCGTTCCCTACCCCTTCAACAACGCGGTTCCCTCTTGTTCAAGCCATTTCGTATGAAACTCCCCCTTCACAAACTTCGGATCGTCCATCACGCGACGGAGGAACGGAATCGTCGTCTGGACACCCTGCACGATGAAGGTGTCGAGCGCGAGCCGCATCTTCGCCAGCGCTTCCGCGCGATCCCGCCCGTGCACGATCAGCTTGGCGATCATCGAGTCGTAATACGGGGGAACCGTGTACCCCGCGTACGCATGCGTGTCGACGCGCACACCATTGCCGCCCGGCGGATGGAAGACTTCGAGCCGGCCGGGTGAGGGCATGAAGTTCTTCGCAGGATCCTCGGCGTTGATGCGGCACTCGATCACGTGGCCCCGCAGCGGCGGCGTCTCCTTCACGCGCAGCTCCTCGCCCGCGGCCACCCGGATCTGCTCTTTCACGAGGTCCACGCCCGTGAGCATCTCCGTGACCGGATGCTCCACCTGGATGCGCGTGTTCATCTCCATGAAGTAGAACGACCCGTCGGAGTCGAGCAACATCTCGATCGTACCTGCGCCCACATAGTTGATCGCCTTTGCGCCACGAACCGCCGCCTCGCCCATCTTCTCGCGCAGCGCGGGAGTCATCGCCGGACTCGGCGCCTCCTCAATCAACTTCTGGTGCCGTCGCTGGATGGAACAGTCGCGCTCGCCCAAATGAATGACGTTGCCCTGGGAATCACCGAGGATCTGGAACTCGATATGGCGCGGCTTCTCGAGGTATTTCTCGACGTAGACATCGCCGTTGCCAAACGCCGCGGTGGCTTCCGATTTGGCCATGGCGAAGCTCTTGGCGAACTCTTCTTCGTCGCGCGCCACGCGCATGCCCTTGCCGCCGCCGCCGGCGGACGCCTTGATGATGACCGGGAAGCCAGCGGCGCGCGCAAACTCGGTCGCCTCTTCCGCTGAGTCGACCGGTCCAGGCGTTCCCGGCACCACCGGCACACCCTGTTCGATCATGGTCTGCCGCGCAGTCGCCTTGTTGCCCATGAGCCGGATCTGTGTCGGTGTCGGCCCAATGAACGTGATGTTCGACTTGGCGCAGATCTCGGCGAACTCGGCGTTTTCCGAGAGGAATCCGTACCCCGGGTGAATCGCGTCGGCCCCGGTGATCTCCGCGGCCGCAATGATGCGCGAAACCTTGAGGTAACTCTCGCGCGACTGCGGCGGCCCGAGACACACGTCGTCGTCCGCAAAGCGTACGTGGAGCGATTCCCGATCTGCTTCCGAGTAGACAGCAACGGTTTCGATTCCCATTTCGCGCGCGGCGCGGACCACGCGGAGCGCGATCTCTCCGCGATTGGCAATCAGAATCTTCTTGAACACGGTTTAGTGCGCGCCCTGCTTCACGTGGTCAAAGGTCGTGTCGGACGTCCCGGCAATGCCCTGCACGCGCAGCGCGAATTCACTGGGGCTCGTCGCGTAGAACAGCGCGCTCTCATAACTGATCACTCCCTGTGAATACCAGTTCATCAAGGACTGGTCAAAACTCTGCATCCCGTACTGCACCGTGCCTTCCTTGATCAAGTCCGGGATGTCGAGCGACTTGGTCATGTCACGGATGTTGTCACGCACGGCAGCCGTGTTGATCAGCACTTCGCATGCCGGGATACGGCCCGGCCGATCCGAGCGCGGCACGAGTCGCAGCGAGATCACGGCCTGCAGCGCCGTGGAGAGCGAGAACCGCACGTCGGCCTGCTGATGCGGCGGATAGAACGACAGCACCCGATTGATCGTCTGCGTCGCATCCTGCGTGTGGAGCGTACTGAACACGAGGTGCCCGGTGTCCGCTGCCTTGAGCGCGATCTCCAGCGTCTCGATGTCGCGGATTTCACCAATCAGGATGATGTCGGGGTCCTGGCGCAGCACCCGGCGCAATGCCTGGGCAAAGCCACCGGTGTCGGTGCCGACTTCACGCTGGTTGATATGACAGTTGATGTCACGATGGAGGAACTCGATCGGATCTTCGATCGTGATGATGTTCGCGTGCCGATGTTCATTGACGTACTGGATCATCGACGCGAGCGCCGTCGACTTGCCCGAGCCCGTGATGCCGGTGACAAGGATGAGTCCGCGCGGCTTCATCGCGATCTCTTCGCACACCTTGGGCAGGTTCAGGTCCGCAATTGTGAGCGCCTGAAAGGCGATCGAGCGGAACGCATAGGCGATGGACCCGCGCTGCTGGTACATGTTCACGCGGAACCGGCCGACTCCCGGCACACCCACCGCAAAGTCGGCTTCCTTGTCGACCTCGAATTCCTTGCGCTGCTTGGGCGGGATGATCTGCTCGCCGATGGAGCGCAAGTCTTCGGGCTTGAGCGGCGGCAGTTCGAGCGCCCGCAGCTCGCCATCAATGCGGGCTGTTGGCGGGCGACCGACCTTCAGGTGGAGGTCGGAGCCGTTGAGCTTCACCATCTGCTCGAGGATGGCCCTGTAGTTGTACGGCGGCGCGGCTGGCGCGCCACCGGCCGCGACGGCTGTGGTGGCGCGAAGCTGAGGCGCCCCGGCGGCCGCTGGTGCAGCAGTCGCTCCCGTTGGCCGCGGAACCGGCGCTGCGCCGGGCGGCCCGCCCGTGGGAGGGGCCGGAGGCTTGGGAGGTCCCCCTGTCGGGTCAGCCATTGGGGTCGATTCGGAACATGACCTGGCCGTATTCCACCGGATGCGCGTCGGTCGCGAGCACCTCGCGAATCACACCCGCATGATCCGACTCGATTTCGTTCATGATCTTCATGGCCTCGATGATGCAGAGTACCTGCCCTTTGCTGACGCGCATCCCGACCGACGCGAACGGCTTTGCCCCCGGCTCGGCTGCAGCGTAGAAGGTGCCCACCATCGGCGACTTCACTTCGGCGAGCGCCACAGCCGGCGCGGCGTCCGACGCCGGTGCCGCCATCGCAGGCATGCCTGCGGCCGGCGACACCCTCGGCGATTGCACATCGGCTGCGATTGCCGGCGCGGGCACCACGACCGTCGTCGGCATCGGGGCCATCGCGGGCGTTGGCGCGGACACCGCCTTGCTCACGCGAATCTTGAGCCCCTTCTCTGTCGAAATCTCAATGGCGTCGAGGCTCGATTGATCGAGCATCTCGACGAGCTTTTTTACGTAGCGGAGATCAAGCATAGGGTTACTGGCTACGGGGGGAGGGTGACAAGAGCGGGTCGGCTTCGGTACAGAGGGCGGCTGGTCGACGGATCCAACAATCCTCTCATCCCACCTGCAATAGACCCCTGGCGAAGCTGGTCAGCACTACCGGTCCTTCAGGCGCCAACAGCACATCATCCTCTATTCGAATGCCTCCCCATCCATCCCGATAGATCCCGGGTTCGATGGTTACGACAGAATTCGTGGGCAACGGAGCGTCAGCCGTCTTGGACAGCCGGGGGGCCTCGTGCACTTCCAGACCGATCCCGTGCCCCAGCGAATGACCGAACTCCGAGCCCATACCGCGGCGCTGAATGTAGTCCCGCGCGAGCGAATCGGCATCCTTTCCCCGCATTCCTGCCCGAACCGCACCCGAAGCGGTGGCGTTTGCTTCCAGAACCACGGCATGTGCCTCCAGCTGGGCATCTGAACACTGACCGACCACAAACGTCCGGGTGATATCGGAACAGTAGCCCCCACTGGTCGCGCCAAAGTCGATCACAAGCAGATCCCCATTCCGTAGTTCGCGGCTGCTGCATCGGGCGTGCGGAAGCGCCGAGCGTTCCCCGCTGGCCACGATCGTCTCAAACGGGTGGGCCTCGCTTCCCAACTCGCGAAGCGTCCGCTCAAGCCGCGCACCCACCGCGAGCTCCGTCATTCCCACGCGGATTTCCGGCACAGTCGCAGCCAGGGCTGCCTCCGCGATACTGACGGCTTGCCGGATACAGCTCACCTCGCTGGCATCCTTTTTCTGGCGAAGGCCCTCGATAATCCCGGTCGTCGGCCGCCAGGGCCAACGGGCCCCTGAGTCCATCAGCCGCTGATAGTCGGCGTGCGTCAGGTGCGCAGATTCAAAGCCGACCTGCCGCGCGCCCGTAAGGCGCGGCAGCACACCCCAGAACCTGCTCCAGAGCGAAGTCCCCTCGATCTCTACTGCAACGTCGGCGCCAACCTCAGTCCGGGCCTGCACGCGATAGCGAAAGTCCGTGATCAACACGGCATCCGTTTGCGAGACCACAACCAGCGCGCTGGACCCGGAGAATCCGGTCGTATAGCGGATGTTCGGCAGCGACGTGACCAGCAGCGCATCGACTCCGGCGGCCTCCAACTCCGCGCGCAGCGCCGCCAGGCGCCCTGGTTGCGGATCCACCCGGAGTTACTTGTGCGGTGCGCGCAGCAGCGCGACGAGCCCGCGCAGGGCGAGTTCATAGCCCGGCGCGCCGAGTCCGCAGACCACGCCGCGGGCGGCCGAGGCCAGCACCGAATGGCGGCGCTCGGGCTCGCGTGCGTAAATGTTGCTCACGTGCACCTCGACAAACGGCAACGACACGCCACTCAGCGCGTCGCGCAGCGCCAACGAAGTGTGTGTCCACGCCCCCGCGTTGACGAGCGCCCCATGCGCCTTGCCTTGCAACGCCGGTGCGACACCGGGCGCTGGTGAGCGCCCACCCAGCGCGTGAATCGCGTCGATCAGGTCGCCCTCATGGTTGAACTGCGCGAACGCCAGCTCGACCCCGAGCTCGCTGCACACGTCGCTGAGCCGCGCCTCGATCTCGGCCAACGTCGTCGAACCATAGATCTCCGGTTCGCGCGTGCCGAGGAGGTTGAGGTTTGGCCCGTTGAGGACCGCGATCCTCACTGGCCCTTCAAGTTCTGGAGCCAGGCCTGAAACTGCGCATCGTCGGCCGGTGCCGCAGTGTCAGGTTCCGAGGGAGCTGCCGGCTGGGCCGGAGCCGGCGGCGGCGCAGCAGCTGCGGCTGAATCGTCCGCCGAGAAGAACTGGTCAAACTTGAGGATCTGCGACTGTCGCTGAATCGGTCCGCTCGTGCGCAGCGCAACATCACTGCGAAACACGGAATCGAGAGAGAACTCCGAGTTGGCCTGCTGCGTGGGACGGCCACGAATGGCAGCCGACTGATCCACCGAGCCGAGGGCCGTCGCGAGTGCCTGCCCCATCGCATCGTCGGCAGAGTCGGGAGCAGCGCCAAACAGGGAGTCGATCGACCCGCCGTCCGTTGACGCGACCGCAGCAAGAGGTGCGGCGGCGACCGCGGGCATGCCTTGTGGCAGCGTGCCATCTGGCCTGAGCGCGCGGCGCGAGGCGAGCGCCGCGAAAAAGGCACGGGCCGAAACGACGGGTAACGACGGGACGTCGGGGGACGTGGGGGGAAGAGCAACCGCGGGTAACGGCGGGACGTGGGGGGGAGCGACCGCGTCCTCGGCGACGAGCGGCGCGTCGAAATCCAGTGATTCGATTGGCACATCCGGGGCGGCCGCGGCTTCAGGCGCTGGCTCGTTTATCGGCACCAGCCCGTCGGTGCCCGGTGCGAAGTCGGGGGTTTCATCGCCAAGCTTTTCGAACGACATGCTGGCGCGGCTTCCGGACTCCAGCGCCCTGATCCGGTCCCGCAACGATTCGTCGTGCGGGTTCATGTCACTCAGCTGCCGGTACACCTGAAGGGCTTCGTCGCGGAACCCCTGCTGCAGGTAGAGCTCGGCCATCGTTTCCGTGACAAACACCTGCGGGGTCTCAGCTGCCGGCGCAGAGTCGTCGGGCGCGGCAGACTCAGCGTCCAGATCCACCATTCCACCCATATCCCAGGCAAGGCCCGTGTAGGCCGCGGCGGCAGGCTCAGCGGCGGGTTCAGCGGCGGGTTCGGCGGTGGGTTCGGCGGTGGGTTCGGCGGTGGCAGCGGGTTCGGCCTCAGCGGCCGGTTCACCGAGATCGATTTCCCCGGCCGGGAGCGCTCCGAACCCATCCATCGGCGCCGCATCGGCGTCACCAAAGTCGAGCGTGCCGAGTTCAATGTCGCCTACAGGGGCGCTTGGCGCACTCGGCGCGCTCAGTTCGACGACTGGCTCGGACGGCAGACCGGCATCAGTGCCAAGGTCCAGCTCAACGTCAATCAGTGAGAGGCTCGGCCGCTTGATTGGCTCCGACGGCCGCGGGGCGGGCACGGGCTCCATCGGCACAACCGGGGTGGGCGTCATCACCGTCGGCGGCCGGAACTCTACCGTTGGCGCGTCGCTGCCCGGGACGCCGGACATCGGCACCACCGGCGTTGACGCGCGCGCCGGCGTAGGCGCAGCAGGCGTAGGCGCAGCAGGCGTCGGGGGCGGCGGCGGGGGCGCAGCTGCAGCCTTCAGCTCCTCGATGAACGCCAGGATCTCTTCGTTGCGTGGATCCGCGTCAAGCACACGCTTGTACCACCCTGTGGCACCGGCCGCATTTCCGTTCAGCCTGGCGATGTCTCCCAGATGCCGCAATGCAATCAGGTTTTCGGGGTCCAACGAGAGGGCTGTTTCAAACGTCGTATTGGCGTCGTCGTAGCGGCCGGCGTCGTAGAGCGCCTGACCATACACGACGTGCCCGTTCATGTTGCCGGGCTGTTCGCCAAGGTGTTCCTGACAGAGCGCGATGGCCTGATCCAGGTCGCCGCCCTTGCGGTACTCATTGGCGAGGGGCGCAAAGAAGCGCCGAGGGTTTTCCTCGTATCGTTTCTTGAGTTCGTCGAGCCGGGAAGGAGCCAGGATGACCGCCCACGGGGGATGGAGGAAGATAGTCCGCGCAAAAGAACCGCGTCAATCAGAAGTTCCGATGTCTCTTGATTTTAGCCCCCTTCGGCCGATAACCTTAAGGGCTTGATTCGGGGGCTTTCTGCCCTCACAAACGACCGTCAATCAGGAGTTGGACGCGTGCTGCAGCAGATGCGGGCGAATGCCCTGTTGATCTGGATCATCGTAGCGATCACGTTCGTCGGTGGGTTCGTCTTTGCCGACATGTCAGGCCTCATTGGACAGGGTCCCGTGACGACCTCGACCGTGGTCGCCAGCGTCAACGGCGAAGACATTCTTTACACCAACTGGGTGAACATTTCCGCCCAGATGGCCCAGCAACAGGAACAGTCCCAGGGCCGCGGGCTCACCATGGATGAGCGCAGCCAGATCGACGACCAGGCGTTCAACGAGATGGTCAACGACATCCTGATGAAGGACGAGTATGCCCGCCGCGGGATTCGGGTGACCGATCAGGAGATCGTCGACATGGCGCGGTTCAACCCACCGCCGCAGTTCCAGAACATGGCGGACTTGCAGACCGACGGGCGGTTCGATCCGGCCAAGTACCAGCGCTTTCTGGCCAGCCCGTCGGCGCGCCAGCAAGGCATCCTGGCCAGTCTTGAGAATTACTACCGGACCGAAATTCCCCGGCAAAAGCTCTACGCGCAGGTCGCGGGTGACGTCTACGTCAGTGATGCGCGGCTCTGGAGCATCTGGAAGGACTCGCATGACTCGGCCACGGTGAGCTTTGTGGCGATTCGCCCAGCCCCGACCAAGGAAGACCGGGACAAGGTCACGGACGCCGAGATCCGCAGCTACTACGATGCGCACAAGAAGGAGTTCGATCGGCCGGGGAGCGCGGTGCTCTCGGTGGTTTCCATCTCGCGTCGCGCGACCGCGGCAGACACGGCCGAAACGCTGCTGAAGGTTCGCGCGCTCCGCGAAGAGATCGTCAAGGGCGCCAAGTTCGAGGATGTCGCCAGCCGCGAATCGGACGACACCGTGAGCGCGAACAAGGGCGGCGACCTGGGTAAGGCCGTGCGCGGGACATTCGTGAAGGAATTCAACGACGCCCTCTTCTCCCTGCCGGTCGGCACCATCTCGCAGCCGATCAAGACGGAGTTTGGGTACCACGTCGCTCGCGTTGATCGGCGCGTGGCGGACACTGTCTACGCGCACCACGTCCTGAAGCTCGTGCGGCAGGGCGACAGCAACGCGGTGCGCACCGACCGTCGTGCCGACTCCCTCGCCAAGGCGGCTGCAGGCTCGCTCACCCCGAAGGCCTTTGACGACGCTGCCAGGGCCATGAACCTTCTCGTCTCGCAGGTTCAGGCGACTGAAGGACAACCGGCCTCCTACCTGGGCCGCACAATTCCGAGCGCGAGCGCGTGGGCGTTCGGTGGCACGCAGGTCGGCGAGACCAGCGACCTCTTTGACGACGAAACGGGGTATTTCCTGGTGCGCCTGGATTCCATTACAAAAGGCGGCGTGCCCGAGCTTGATGCGGTGAAGGAAGAAATTCGCGGCACGCTGGCTCGTCAGAAGGCGATTGACGCCGCCATTCCGGTAGCCACAGAAATAGCCAAGGCCGCGGCAGGCAGTTCGCTGGAGAACGCGGTGAAGCCAAGCGGCCGTCCGGTGTCGACGGAGGGGCCGTTCGCGCGGAGCACGCCCGTGGCCGCGTTCGGCTTTGCCAGTCAAGCCACCGGCGCGGCATTCTCACTTCCGATCGGCGCCATCAGCCAACCGCTGAAAACCGAGGATGCCGTCTTCATCATGCGCGTCGACAAGCGCGTCATGGCCGACAGCGCCAAGTGGGCCGCGCAAAAGACGGTGCAGCGCATGCAGGTGCAGAACTCCCTGCGCGACCAGAAAGTGCGCCTCTACCTTGACGGCCTCCGCAAGGCGGCGAAGATCGACGACCGCCGCGCTGAGATCAACGCCCTGATCCGCCGGCAGTCGACCACGACGACCTGAGCGTCACGCAGGTATCAAGCGAAAGCGCCCCCGCCGGAATCCGGCGGGGGCGCTTTCGTTCGTGCGACACCCTCACATCAACCGCTTCGGCTCGCTCTGCACCACCTCTTCCTGGCGCGCTGCGGGCAATGCCTCAGCCGGCGATGCCGGCTGCTGAATTTCCTTCTGGACGTCGCTCATGTTCTTCTTGAACTCGCGGATGCCCTTGCCGAACGAGCCCGCAATCTCAGGAATGCGCTTTGCCCCAAACAGGAGCAGCACAACCACGAGCGCCATCAACATTTCCATCGGACCCATGCCGAACATAGTGCCTCCTTGGAAGCCTAGAACAACGACCGCGCGATCAGGTAGGCGATCAAGACGCCCACCAGACTCAGCAGGGACACATCCATCGCCAACGGTCCGATGCCGAAGCTAAAGATAACCAGATCAATCTCGGTGTGGCCGAGCGACGGCGTAACCCCTGTGGTCAGGAATTCCTTGACCGCCCCCGTGGGCAGCCACCTCCGGGCCACCGCGTTGAGCAGCCCGCCCACCACAAAACCCGACGCCAGCACCGCCAGATGGTACCCTGGCCGATGTTTTGACGATCCCGACTGGCGCCCGGTTACGGCGCCGCTGCTACGACCGGCGTTCCACGACATAAGTCAGGGCGTCTGAAAGACATTGCCGCGTGAGCGACTGGGGGAGCGGGGCGAGTGCCGCTTCTGCCTCCTCCGCGAACTGCTGCCCCTTTGTCCGGGCGTAGTCGATCCCGCCGCATTCCGTGACGATGGCGACCACGTCGGCGATGTCAGCCTCGTCGGGGAGTTTGGTGGCAAAGAGCGAGTCCACCCGGCCCCGTTGGGCGGCACTCATCTGTGGCAACGCGGCTATCAGCGGGAGCGTGACCTTATGCTCGCGGAGGTCGTTGCCGCTCGGCTTGCCGGTGACGCTTTCGACCTCGGTGTAGTCGAGCAGGTCGTCGGCCACCTGGAATGCCATCCCCAGCTGGTCCCCATACCGCCGCATGGCCGCGCGATAGGCCGGCGCCCCGCACAACGCTCCCACCTCGCAGGCTGCACCGAGGAGGGACGCCGTCTTGGCGTGGATGAGCTGCCAGTAGTCGGACTCGTTGAAGCTCAGCGCATCGTACGAAGCCAGTTGGCGCATCTCGCCCAGGGTCATGTCGTTCGACGCGGCGGTGAAGGCGCGGAGGGGCTCAAGGTCGCCCAGCCGGACGAGTTCTGCGAGCGCCTTTGAGTAAAGATAGTCACCCATGATCACGGCGATCTGATGCGAGAACATCGCATTGATCGTCGGCTGGCCGCGGCGCACGTTGGAGTGATCCACGGAATCGTCGTGCACGACGCTGGCCAGATGCACGAGCTCCGACACCGCGGCAAACGCCGTCTCGCGTCCGTCCGCATTGCCCTCGAGCTCGCTCGCAAGCAGCAGCAGCGTGGGGCGAAACATCTTCCCCTTCATACCGCGCAGATGCGCATTGGCGGCCGCGATGATGAGGTCGTCGGCCTTGACGATGCGCCAGATCTCATCGGGAACGCGGTCGAGCTTTTTCCGAATGGGGTCCTGAATTTCGAGCAGCGCCGGCGCCACCGGCACCGTCAGCCGGGCCTCGAGCGTCACTTGATGGCCTTGTCGACAGCGTTCAACCGATCGCCCACATCGCGGAACTGGATGTCCACGCCGAACACACGCTCGTAGAACGGCTTGGCATCGGCGGGCTTGCCGAGCGATTCGTTGATGTAGCCGAGCAGGTAGAGCACGCCGACCAACTGCTCATCGCCAATGCCCGGCTCGTTGAGCGCACGCTGGAGGATCGTGGTGGCCACGGGCAACTGTTTCTTCTCGAGGAAGCACTGTCCGAGCGCCTCATAAGTGCGCACACGATTTGCCGTGCCGCGCAGGGCCTTCTGGAACTCGGCAATGGCCTCGTCGACCAGGCCCATTTCCTTGAAGGCCACGCCGAGATCGTAGTGCGACTCATGGTCTTCGTCTTCGACGTTCTCGGCGACGCCCTGCTTGAACTTCTTGAGCATGTCGGCAAAGTCCGCCTGCTCGTCACCGGTCGGCTCTTTCTCCTCGACCACCATGCGCGTGTTCTTCGGCCCCTCGTCTTCGCGGAGCCAGTCACCGAGCGACACAAATTCGTCATCGCCACCCGCGACCGGCGCCGGCGCTGGTTTTGACTCGCTCGGCGGCACCGACTCGATCGCGCCGGTGTAGCGCTTTGGTTTCGATGGCGTCGCCTGCGCGGCTGGAGCTTCGGCCGGAGCCGACGGCGCCGGCATAAAGGTTTCCAGCGCGGCGGTGGCACGAATTTCGTCCGGAACGATGTCCAGCACGCGCTTGTAGACCGCGCGCGCCCGCTCCGATTGGCCGTCGCGCAGCAGTGCGTCGGCGAGCGCCAGGTAGGCCTCGGCGGTGCGCGGCTTGTCGTTGGACCGGAAGGCGTACTCCACGCGCTTCTGGTGGTACTTCACGAGGTTCGGATTGATGCGGACGATCTCGTCAGCGACCGATGCCGCGTTGTCCAGATCGTTCGCCTCGTCGAAGCCGGCGAGCGCAGCCTCGAGTTCCTTCATCCCCTCGTCACGCTCACCGTCCTCGAGCAGCGCTTCGGCAAGTTGCCGCCGGAGCGCCCAGTTCTTCTGATCGTCCTCGACCTTGATCCGTAGCGTGAGTACCGAGTTTGCTGCGAGCAATGACGAGGATCGGCGCACCGGCGGTGGTGGCTCCTCCACCACGTCCGCGCTCATCGCGCCAAACTCCGTTGGTTCGTCCGGGAGGATCAGCTCGAGTGCCCCCGACGTCCTGGGCGCCGGATCGGCAGTCGCGTTGACCTCAATCAGCGGGAGATCAATCGACGCCGGCTCGTCATCAAGCACCGTAGGTTCGATGCGCAGGGCGTCGTCGGCACCCGTATCGATCAGCGGCAGATCGCCGACGGAGGCCGGCTCGCTCACGTCGAGATCGATGATGCCGTCGGCCGAGTCACCGCCCACATCCAGCATCGGCAGGTCGCCGCCGAGCGCGAGGTCGTTCTTTTCCGCCGGACGCTCGGCCTGCACTTCCTGAATCGCTCCGAGGTCAATCTCCGCGAACTCTTGCGGAGCCATCGGCTCGGGTTCGGCGGCGACCGAGTCGCCGCCAAACGACGTCGGCTCGAGCCCGAGCAGCGAGCCCCCCGCCTCAGGCACCAGTTCTGCCGTGCCCTCAACAGCGGCGGTCGTGATCTCGATGCCCGCCACCGGCGTCGGTACCTTGGGCCTTGGCACGGGTGGCGGCGTCTCAACGATCCGCGGCACGCCACGCGTGCCCCGCGGCGGTGCGGGCGCGCTCAGGTCGATGAACACGAGGTCGTCGGCCTTCGAGGCTTGTTGGGCTTCTCCGGCCTTGATCTCAAAGTTCGGATCAATCGCCTTCATTCGCTCGGCCGTGGCTTCTGCCTCGGCCGTGCGCCCGTCGTTGTTGTAGCGGCCATACAACACCTGCAACTGCTCGAGCGCCTCTTCCGGTTTGCCCGCCTTGGTGAGCTGGTCCGCCAGCATCAGGCGGACATCATCCTGATCGGGGACGAGGTCAGCGAACTCCTTCAGCGCGCGAAAAGCCTCATCAATCTTGCCAGCTTTCTGCTGGCGGTCGGCGTACTCGAGAAAGTTCTGCTTCGCCTCGCCCTTAAAGCCCTTGGCCGCGCTGATCTTGCCGAGCTTGTAGTAGATGGAGGCGCGTCCCGGCGACGTGCGCAGGACCTTGTTGCAGAGCGCAATGGCGTTGTTGAAGAACCCGCCCTCGGTGTACAGGTCCACCGCGCGCTCATAGAGCGTCACGGCTTCCGGGGTGTTCCCCTGCCGGCCGAGCAAGTCCCCGACGCGATTGTACAGGGCGATCTCGATGTCCGCGTCCTCGCCCGCATCGTACAGGTCGAGAACCTCACGGTACGTCGCGATCGCCTTGTCGTACTGCTTCTTGGCTTCGAGTTCGCTGGCCTTTTTCTTGAGTGCGGCTACGTTGGCCATGGCTTTGCGCGAGGTACCGGAGTGGCAGGCGTACTCATTAGAGCGGATGGCCTGCCGAGGGACTGGGAAAGGTACCGTCCCCGTCACCGCCGTGACAAGCGATTCCGCGACACCAGGACCGCAGGCACCGGTTGTCCCCGTACCAGTACGGGAGTTCGCGGATGTCACCGATGTCGAAGAGGGCGATATCTGCCGAGAACCGAGGGGCGATCTGGCCCGACTCGTTGGCGAGACCGAGGGCTGCCGCTCCATTGACCGTAGCCGCCGTGACCGACTCGGCCACACTGAGGCCGAGCTGGCTGACGGCCAGGGTCAGCATGAGCGGAAAGTTGACGGTCGGAGACGTTCCCGGGTTGAAATCGGTGGCCAGTGCAATCGCGGCGCCGGCTTCGATCAGTGCGCGGGCGGGCGCCTGTTTGGGACGCCCGAGAAAGAGCATGGTGCCAGGAAGCAGCGTGGCCACGGTCCCGCTTTCGGCCAAGGCCCTTATGCCCACGTCCGACACGGCCGCGAGGTGATCGGCACTCGTGGCGCCAAGTTCGGCCGCGAGTTCGGCCGCGCCGCTCGGCTCCAGCTCGTCGGCGTGGAGCTTGATCCCCAACCCCGCAGCGCGGGACGCGGTGAGTATCCGGCGAGATTCATCCAAGGTGTACACACCTGGCTCGCAAAAAATGTCCGCAAACCGCGCGAGCGAGCCGGCGGCCACGGCCGGCAACATCTCATTGATGATGAGGGCGATGTACTCGTCGCGGGTGCGTGGAGCGGCGCGATATTCGAGCGGAATCTCGTGCGCACCGAGAAAAGTGGGCACGATGCGCATCGGGAGCTCTGCCGCAAGGCGTTGGATCACGCGAAGCGACTTGAGCTCGTCTTCGACGCTCAGGCCATAGCCGCTCTTCACTTCAATCGTCGTTGTTCCGTGCGCTGCCAAACGCTGGAGACGGGGCACGGCGAGCGCGAAAAGTTGATCCTCGGACCGCGTCCGAAGATCGCGCACAGACCCGTGGATTCCCCCGCCCCGTTTGGCGATCTCCATGTAGCCAACCCCGGAGGCACGAAGCTCCTGCTCCTCGTGGCGCGGTTTTCCGAAGATGCCGTGCGTATGCGAGTCCACCAGGCCGGGAGTCAGGACGCCACCGCCGCAGTCTATCGTCTCGGCACCGGCGTACCGTTTGAGCAGCTCATCTTGCGGGCCCACACCGAGGATGATGCCGTCGCCGAACGCGACTGCTGCGCCGGTCAAGACCTCCATCGTGCGCATCTCGTGGCCCCGGCGGGCGCGCGATGGGCCGGCGACCGTTACGACTTGAGACGCGTTGACGAGAAGGGTGGGCATCCTGACAGGGAAACTACGGGGAAGGACGGGACGTCGGAGGACGTGAGAGGACGAACTGCTCGGCAGGGGTCGCTCGTCCTCCCGCGTCCTCCCACGTCCTGCTGTTCCCCGTCTTCCCTACCTTTCTAACGCGATCTTTTCCTTCAGCTCGCCGGCAATCGGCTGAGCGGGACCCGCCCCCAGCACTTTCGTCACGAACCGCTGACCCTCGGAGACGCGCTCCATTTCGATCGCGATGGCCTCGATTCCCTCTTCCATCCGTTCAAGTCGATCCGTGATCTGCCGGGATGGCAACTCGGCCTGCGCCTTATTTCGTCGGAGGTAGCCGCGGGCCCAGGCCATCGTGATTGGCATCAATACGGCGAAGATGAACGCCAGTGAAAGCGCGGTGATCTGGCCCGAACTGAGAATTTGTCCGGGGGGAACCGGCGGATCGGGGTCCACCGCAATGACGCCCTTCGCCGCTATCACCTGCTTTCCGGTGACATCGAGCTGCGTCTCGAGTTCCTTGAGCCGGTTGTCGAGCACGGCGATGCGGTTCTCGAGTCCGACCCGGTCAGCCCCAGGGGCGGCGTTTCTCAGTTCTTCTGCGAGGTTTTCGCGGCGACTGGACACATTGGTCAGCTGGTTGCTGATCTCGCCGCGACGCGCAATGAGGTTGCGCAATTCGGCGGCCGTGTTGGGCAGCGGTGTGCCGACCTGCGTGGCCGCAGGTTGCGACGCGGAGCCAGCGGAACTCGCCTGAAGCATGACTGAAATTACGCGACGGGGGCCGGCGCAGTTTCAGCAACGCCGTGCGCAGGCGCGGTCGAGCCGGCGAGATCGCGAAAGCGGGATATTGTCAGCGGCGCCTGAGCCTCACCTCGGCACGCATAGTAGCAGGCGTTGCAGGCAATGGGCGCGTAGCCCTTGTACTCCGACCAGTGCGTGTCGGCGGGAAAATCCGGGCATCGTCGCACCATTCCCACGGGATCAATGTGGATGGTCGTTTCGCCGGAACGGCAAGGCTCGTGCATCTCGTTGCGGAGATACGCAGGCAACTGTGCGATGTACCAATCCGAATTGCTGATCACCCCGCGATTCTTGCGCTTGTAGGCCAGGAGTTCAGCCACGAGTGTTTCCACTCGCGCGTGGTACTCTGCAGTGAGCAGGTGTGCCGCGTTGCCGTTCTTGAAGTCCGTGTAGACCGACAGGTTCACGCCAGCGCCCACAGCCGCAGCCTTCCGTACGATCGGGAGGATGTCATCGAGGTTTTCGCGCTTGATCACCGTGTTGAATCGTACGGTCATCCCGCGCGCTGTCAGTAGTGGCACAGTGCGAAGTATCTTCGCCGCGAGACCGGGGATTCCGCGGGCCTCGTCGTGCCGCTCGTCGAGAAAGTCGAGCGAAATACAGAACTGGGCCATCCCGGCGTCCCACAACGATTCTGCACGTGCAACAGACAGCATCGCGCCGTGGGTGATCACCGACATCCAGGTCAGCGGCGCCGCGCGGTTCACCTCGGCGACTATCTGCTCGAGGTCGGCGCGGAGCAGCGGTTCACCGCCGGTGAACGTGATCATCATCGGCCGGAAGTGCCGCGCCGCATCTGCGAAGGACTTGAGTTCCGTCTCGCGCGCAGCAGCATCCGTCTTCCAATAGTCACAAAAGTCACAGCGCGCATTGCAGCGCATCGTGACCTCGAAGTGCACGAGCACCGGGCGCCGGGTGAGGCGCAGCCGTGCATAGCGCACGGCGAATGGAACGAGGTGCCAGGGTTTGAACCGCTTCGACAGCACGCAGCCTACCCGATCATCGGAAGACTGAGCCCGGTACGTTTCGCCGTTTCAATCGCAGACGCGTAGCCGGCGTCCGCGTGCCGGGCGACGCCAATCCCGGGGTCGTTCGTGAGCACGCGCTCAAGGCGCGCGCGCATCTCCGGCGTGCCGTCGGCAACAATCACCTGGCCGGCGTGGATGGAGTTGCCAATCCCGACACCTCCGCCGTGGTGCACGCTCACCCAACTCGCGCCGCTCGCGACGTTCAGCAGGGCGTTCAGGATCGGCCAGTCCGCGATCGCGTCGCTGCCGTCCTTCATCGCTTCCGTTTCGCGGAACGGAGAGGCCACGCTGCCCGTGTCGAGGTGGTCGCGCCCAATCACGATGGGCGCACTGATTTCACCCTTGGCCACGAGATCGTTGATCGCCACTCCGAACTTCGCCCGATCCCCCTGCCCCAGCCAGCAGATCCGTGCGGGGAGTCCCTGAAAACGAATCTTCTCCCGGGCGGCGCTGATCCATGTGCGCAGATGCGTGTCGTTCGGGAAAAGATCGAGCACCAGGTCGTCGAGCCGGGCGATGTCGTTGGGATCACCGGAGAGCGCAGCCCAGCGGAAGGGCCCCTTGCCTTCGCAAAAGAGCGGACGGACATACTCGGGTACAAATCCGGGAATGCGGAACGCGTCAGTGAGCCCGGCGTCGAAGGCCACGGTGCGAATATTGTTGCCGTAGTCCACCGCCTTGGCCCCGCGATCCTGCATGGCGCGCATCGCCCGCACATGCTCCACGGCCGACGCGGTCGAACGCCGGAGGTATTCCGCAGGGTCGTTGCTGCGCATGGCCAGCGCCGCCTCGAGTGACATTCCGACAGGCACATAGCCATGCAGCATGTCGTGCGCGCTCGTCTGGTCCGTGACGATGTCCGGTGTGACGCCGCGCTTCACCAGCTCGGGCAAGACGTCGGCAGCATTGCCGAGCAGGCCGACAGAAAGCGCGCGCTTGTGTGCCTGGGCTTCGCGCAGCCAGGCCAGTGCCTCATCGAGCGACGTTGCCATCCGGTCGCAGTAGCGGGTCTCAATGCGCTTTTCGATCCGCGTGCGGTCCACTTCCACGGCGAGCATTGCCGCGCCTTGCATCGTTGCGGCGAGCGGTTGCGCGCCGCCCATGCCGCCGAGTCCGGCAGTCACCACAAGGCGTCCGGCAAGCGACCCACCGAAATGCTGCCGCGCCATCGCGCCGAACGTCTCGTACGTGCCCTGCACGATGCCCTGCGAGCCGATGTAGATCCACGAGCCGGCAGTCATCTGGCCGTACATCGTGAGTCCCATGCGCTCGAACTCGCGGAACTTCTCCCAGTTGGCCCAGCGGCCTACGATGTTCGAGTTGGCGATGAGCACGCGGGGCGCGTGAGCAAAAGTCCGGAAGACGGCGACGGGCTTTCCACTCTGCACGAGGAGTGTTTCATCGGCCTCGAGCTTCCGCAACGCCGCCACGATCGCGTCAAACGATTCCCAGTTCCGCGCGGCTTTCCCGGTGCCGCCATAGACGACCAGATCCTCCGGGCGCTCGGCCACGTCGGGATCGAGGTTGTTCATCAGCATCCGAAGCGGTGCTTCGGTTTGCCAGGACTTGCAGCTCAGTGTGCTGCCGCGCGGTGCGCGCACGGGAGGGCGGGACATGATCAGGCCAGGAAAGTGCCGGCCGAAATCGCGTTCGCCAGCGCGTGGATGTCGCTGGAGAGCACGCGATCACCTTGGAGTGGCGCGACGACCCGTCGGGCGCGCGACACGGCCTCCTCGATGCGGGCGGACGACCTGAGCGGGCGACGGTATTCGATCGCCTGAACCGCGCACATCAACTCGATCGCCAGCACGTTCGTGACGTTCTGCACCACGCGCCGCAGCTTGGTCGCGGCGCCCATGGCCATGGGGACGACATCTTCCTTTCCACCATCCGTGGGAATCGTGTCCACGCTGGCGGGGTGGGCGAGAATCTTGCACTCGCTGGTGATGGCGGCAGCGGTCACCTGCGCCATCATGTATCCGGAATGCAGCCCCGGTTCGTGGGCAAGGAACGGCGGCAGTCCTTCGTTGAGATCGGGATTCACCAGACGGTCGATGCGGCGCTCCGAGATCGTCGCAAGGTTGGTGAGCGCGATGGCAAGCACATCCGCCGCCATTGCCCCCGCCTGTCCGTGAAAGTTGCCGCCCGAGAGCAGCGTGCCGTCGGAAAAGACCATCGGATTGTCCGTCGCGGCGTTGATCTCCCGGGCGAGCAGTCCCTGCGCGAAGCGGATCGCATCGAGCGCGGGACCGTGCACCTGCGGCATGCAGCGCAACGCATAGGCGTCCTGCACACGCGGATCGGATGTGCGGTCGCGATGCGATGCCCGAATTCCGCTCCCGGCAAGGATCGCAAGGAGTTTGGCCGCCGATTCCGTTTGGCCAACCTGACCACGGGCATCGTGGATGCGCGCGTCGAATGCGGCGTCGGTTCCAAGGAGCGCATCGAGCGTCGCGGCACCGGCCAGCTGCGCAGCCTCCCACAGGATCATCGCGTCGCCGACCGCGAGTGCCGCAATTCCGGCATGGGCCTGCGTACCGTTGATCAATGCGAGGCCCTCCTTCGACTGGAGTGCCACCGGCGTCACACCGGCCTCGGCCAATGCTTGTGCGGCGGGCATCCGCGTGTCGCCACGAAAGAGGTCGCCTTCGCCGATCAGTGCCAACGCAAGGTGCGCGAGCGGCGCGAGGTCGCCACTGGCACCGACGCTCCCTTGTTCGGGGACCGGTGGCCAGAGATCGGCGTTGAGCATGCCGATCAGCAGATCCGCGACCAACGGGCGCGCACCGGAAAAACCCGCGGCCAGGACGTTCGCGCGCAAGGCCATCATGGCGCGCACCTCGCGCTTGGGCAGCAGGGGGCCCACGCCCACCACGTGAGAGCGGACGAGGTTGACCTGCAGTTCGGCGAGCTTGTCGGCGGGAATACGGATATCCGACATCTTCCCAAAGCCCGTCGTGACGCCATACACGGCGGCGCCCGATGCGACGATGGACTCCACCACGCCACGGCTCGCGGCCATCCTGGCGCGCGCATCGGCCGCGAGCGAGACCGTTGCCCCGCCCGTCGCCACCGCGCGGAGGCTGTCGAGCGTCAGGGAACGACCGTCGATGGACACGGCGGCGGAAGTGTTCATGGCGGGGTGCTGGTCTGGGTGCCGTACGTCGACCGATTGTAGTCGAACTTGATGTCCGGCTGTGCCTTGAGGGCAACGAAAAAGGTAAACGTGAACGCGCCGTTCGGCGCCTGCGTGAACCCGAACACGGCGCGCCAGTCGTGGAGTTCGCGAGCGAGCGACACCGACTGCAACCCAAACTCCGAACGCTGGAAGTCGTAGTTCGTCGACCAGCTGGCCGCCCAGTTGGGCGTGAGGTTGAATCCGGTCCGGAACTGCACGTTCATTTGTGGAGGCACGCGAAAGAACGTCCCGCCGGCCGTGGTCTGACCGGCATTCACGTCCACCGGCGGTGCGGCCAGCGCGTTGCGCACACAGACATCGTATTGCAGCGGATTGATGTCCTTGAACGGCGCGCACTGGAGCGTCGCATCGTATTCGACGATTCGCCCACCCACGGGCGGCCGCTGCTGCGCCAATGAGAATGAGAGTTGCGCTTCAAACCCGCGACCTTGTGGCACGTCCACCGCGGCGCCGCGGATGGACTGCCCTGCGCTTCCCTGCCCATACATCCGCTGCGACTGCTGCGCCGCCTGCTGCTGTTGCGCGGCCGGCCCGGAGGCAAGCGTGTCTCGGGGGAGTTCCGTGTCCGGGCCGCCAAAAAGGCGGCTCAGCAGGCTGCCGATTCCCGACTTCGCTCCAAGGGTGAACCCGGCCCGCACCGACGTCAGGTACGGACTGAACACCGCCGAATCCGAAAGCAGATTACCCTGGAAGAGTGAGTAGCCCACGCCGGCGTCGAAACTCGGCAGCAGGTCGGAGCGGAAACTGAAGTCCATGGTTTCCGTGGCGAAGCCGGTCTTGCCGGTGACGCGAGCGCGCTCAAAATCCCAGGTCACGGGCGACATCTGCAGCGAGAGCAACTTGATTTTCCGGCCGCCTTCGAGACTCACCGTATCGGACTTGTCGGTGATCTTGGCCTCGAACACCTGCTGGATTCCGAGCGTCACCCGATTTTGCGCCAGCGCACCAAGGAATCCGGTTTGGGTCTGGCCCAGTGCGGCGAGATACTCATTGGACACGTCCTTTCGGGGCGAGTACGAATACGAGAGGGACGTCTGCACGGAGTGCCGGATCGCGGCGATCGGGCCGAACCCCTTGTAGAGTCCGTAGAAGGTCGGCGAGATGCCAAGTCCATAGCTGAACCGCTTCGCTTGCGAGACCCACTGCTTGCCCGTGCGTTCGCTCCGGACCCAGAAGGCGCCCTGCGCGACATTCGCCATGGTGATGGAGGGCACCAGGTTCCAGGTTCCGCCAAAGAACTGCGGCAGGTTCATGCCGAGGTCGAAGTCCACCTGGGTGAGCCAGGTCTTGTCGTACACGCGCGTGGACCGGCTCGCCGTGTCCACCGGGTCAATGACGGTGCGCAGCTCGGGGTAGTCGTTGCCGCGGTCATTCATGCGAATGGCCGCATTGATCTGGAAGTCGAAGAGTTTCAGTGGCGTGTTGAACGTGACCGACGAGCTATGGGTCCCGCGGTCCACCTTGACGCTGTCGATCGTGCCATCGGACCGTTGCACGAACTGCCTGGCGAAGTCGCCCTGGGCGTCGATGTGGCTGCTGGTGGAACGCGTGGCATTTACCGTCGGCGTCCAGGTGAGCCAGTCGCCCAGGCTCAGGGGCCGTGACGTGAGGTTGACATTGGGAAAGTCCTGATCGACCTGCGGCCGGCCGGGATACTGACGCCGTGTGCCACCAATGCTGAGTTGCACGGGCCCCATGTCACGCTGATAGTTGAGCTGCGACGCGATCGTTGCGAGCGACGCCATGGGTGCGAGCGCGGTCTGCCGTTGCACGGCCGTGCTGGTGGCAAAGTTCAGGTTGCTCGTCAGGCGCGACCGGATGGAAAAATCCTGCTGATGGGACCAGGCGAGTTGCGTATTCGACGTGCCGTTGCTCAGCGAGTGGATACTCGCGCCGATCCGCCCGGACGCAAACCGATCAAGCCAGCGATAGCGCATTTCCGTGTTCCACCGCGTCCAGCCGGGGTCGATGTCCGTGGCGTTCGCGCTCGAGCGCCAGTCAACGCCGAG
>JARIET010000007.1 GCA_031127185.1 Gemmatimonadota bacterium
GACGTCGTCGCGCTGGGGGGCGGCTATGTGCTCTCCGTGCGCCTCGTGTCCGCGCAGTCGGGCGAAGAACTCGGCGCATTTCGCGAGACCGCCAAGGACGCCAGCGAGATCATTCCGGCGATCAGTCGACTCTCGAAAGCTCTCCGGTCCAAGGTTGGCGAATCGCTTCGCCGCGTACAGGCTACCCGTTCTCTCGACAAGGTCTCCACGTCGTCTCTGGCGGCGCTCCAGAAGTACTCGGCGAGCATCAAGGCCGTCGACGAAGACAATGACATCGTCAAATCTCAGCAGTTGCTCGAGGAAGCCATCGCGATCGATTCGACCTTTGCGATGGCATATCGCCGGCTGTCCGTCACGCTGAGCAACCGTAACGTCGCGCGCGACCGGATGATCCAGCTCGCGCAGAAGGCGTACGATCTTCGCGACAAGCTCAGCGACGCCGAGCGCTTCAATACCGTCGCGTGGTATTGGTCCCGTGGGCCGAGTCCCGACGACGCGAAGGCCATCGCGGCATACGAGTCGTTGGTCGAGCTGGATTCCAACGACTTCGCCGGCGCGAACAATCTCGCGGTGAGTTACAACGCCCACCGCGAGTTCGCGAAGGCGGAGCCACTCTGGCGTCACGCGAACCGCGTAGACCCGACCCTCGCGCCGCCGTACAATGGGCTAGTGGCCTTGTTCATTCGGCAAGGGCGCATTGCGGAGGCCGACTCGGTGATCGGGTCGATGGCGCGAAACCTCCCACGATCCTCCCAACCGGCCATTCTCCGCAGAAACCTCGCGTACGCGACCGGGGACTTCGAACGACAGTTGACGATTTCGGACAGCCTGAAAAAGGCGCAGCCGAACAACATCGCCCTGTTGACCAATATCGCGGGCAACCTCGGTCAGCTTGCCCGCGTGCGCGGACAACTGTCTGAAGCCCTTCGGCATTCGGCTGAGGTGCGTGATCGGAACGCGGCCGCAGGCAACCCACAGGCGCGGCTGAACGCCGGCTTGGACGTGCCGGAGTTCGACGCATGGTTCCGGGGCGATAAGTCCAAGTCACTCCGCGGAATCGACGCGGCGCTCGCGGCCAATCCGCTCGACGAGATTCCCGCGGTGCAGCGGCCCTACACGAGGGTAGCGGTGATGTATGCGCGCGCGGGTCGGTCCGACATCGCGAAGTCGCTCCTCCAACAACGTGAATCATCGGGCAACGCTGCGTCCATTGAACCGGAACAGCGCGAGGGAGAGCGGCATCAGATTCTGGCCGAGATCGCCATCGCCGAAAAGCGGTACGATGACGCGATCCGCGAGGCCCGAGCCTCGGGATGGGGCGCGTGCGTCACCTGCTCGAATCCGCTCGCCGCGCAGGCCTACGACCTCGCAGGTAACGCTGACTCGGCGATCGCGCTGTTGGCGCGGTACACAGATTCGCCGGATCGCGTTTCCAACGTCGACCAGACCTGGCTTGCCCCCTCCCACAAACGCCTCGGTGAGCTTTACGAAGCCAAGGGCGATACCGCGAAGGCAGCAGACCACTATCGCAAGTTCATCACACTCTGGGAAAAGGCCGACCCGGAGCTCCAGCCTCAAGTCACCGCCGCCCGCCAAAAGCTGGCCAAACTGGCCCCCGTAGAGCGTCCCCGGTAGCAGAGCCCCACCCGTTGACCTTGAGGCATCGGGTCGGTATTATATAAGGCTCTGCACCAACGACTTACGACTCAGGGACGCTGTACGATGGCATACGCAATCTTCAAGACCGGCGGCAAGCAGTATCGCGCAGAAAAGGGCGTCACGCTCCGCGTGCCCACGCTCGTCGGCGATGCTGGCGCCAAGCTGGAGTTCAACGAAGTCCTCTTCGGCTCCGACGGCACCAACACCAAGGCCGGCACGCCGCTCCTCAAGGGCGCCAAGGTCTCGGCAGAAATCGTCAAGCACGGGCTCGGCGACAAGATTGTCGTCTTCAAGTTCCGTCGCCGCAAGAACTACGCGCGGAAGCAGGGACACCGGCAGGCGTTCACGGAAATCCGCATCAACGAAGTTTCCATCGGCTAATGGTCCAGGCGCGCTGTGGAGTTGACTCTCAACTCCAGCCCCTGAACTCTCAACTGCACTTACCATGGCTCATAAGAAAGGCGTAGGCTCCTCCCGGAACGGCCGCGACTCCAATCCGAAGTACCGCGGCATCAAGAAGTTCGGTGGCGAGCGCGTGCGTGCCGGCAACATCATCCTCCGGCAGTGCGGCACCAAGTGGCACCCGGGCAACAATGTCGGTCTCGGCACGGATTACACGATCTGGGCGCTTGTGGACGGCATCGTGAAGTTCGAGCACAAGAACAAGGCGCGCTTCAAGGTGAGCGTGTACCCGGAAGCAACCAGCGCCGCGTAAGTGAACAATCTGTAAGAGAGAGAGCCCTCGCCTCGCGGCGGGGGCTTTTTTTGTCCAGCATTCTGGAAACCGGGGTCGTACCGCCGCCGTACAGACCAGAAAGGGGGAACTATGGGACTGCTCGACAAACTGAAGGCCGGATTCCATGATGCCGGAACCGCCGCCAAGGGCGCGCTCGACGAAGGGAAGGTGCGGATCGACATCTTCCGCGTCCGCCAGCAGGCCGACGCGGCCGCACAGGCGCTTGGCTACGCCGTCCATCGTGCGCGCCGCGACGGGCGGCCGCTCGACGATGAGACGCTCACTCGCCTCGACGGAGTCCTCGCTGGCCACGAGGCCGAGGCCACGCGTCTTGAGACCGAACTTGCCCGCCACCGAGGTGAGACGCCGCCGGCGGCTGAACCTCCGCCGGCGGGCGACCCACCTGCAACTCCGTCCTGACTGCCTGCTCTAGAACCGCAAGCGGGCGTTAGGGATTACCGAATGGCGGCGGTAGCCGCCGATACCGCTCTGCGAGTTCGTCCTGGCGCGACTTGCCGCCCTGCAGCACGCCGCGAATAAACACCTGCTCGGCGCGTGTACTGATCTCGAATGGATCAGCAGACCAGATCACGACGTTCGCAGCGCGCCCGGCCTGCAGTGAGCCGATCTTGTCCGCCACGCCGAACGTCTCTGCGGGCGCGAGCGTCACAGCGCGCAGCGCATCATCCCAGTTCATGCCGTAGGCCACGGCATTGCCCGCCTCCTGCCTGATGTTGCGTACGTTGAAGCTGGCGCCATCGCCGGGACCGTTTCCAATCAGTATCACCTGCACACCGGCCGCGCGGAGCAGACCGGCATTCTCCTGACGCGAGTTGAGCGTGTTGAACGTGGTCGGGATGTTGCTCATGGCGCCCACCATAACCGGCACGTTAGCTGCCTTCAGCTCCGCGGCCACCTGCCACCCCTCGGCGGCACCGAGGAGGACCAGCTTCAGCTTGTACTGGCGACCCATCGCCAGCACGGCCAGGATATCGCTCACACGATCCACAGCCACGACGAGTGGCATCGTGCCAGCGACCACGGGCTGAAGCGCTTCGAGGTCCGCTTTCGTGGCCGCAAAAGTCCGTGTCTGGTTGGATTCGTACGCGGCGCGTCGAGTGGCATAGACCTTCGCGTCGGCAATGAGGTCGCGAAGCGCCCCGATCAACTCTCCACGCGACTGCAGCGAGCCTGCGCTGGGATCAAACGTGGCCGTCATTGCTGCTGGAGCGCGCACCAGCATGGATGCCACCGTCGCGCCGGCGAGGTCCACCATCGCGGCGCGTCCACCGATCAATCCGCCGCCCGGGCCCACCATCACACTGGTGATACCGTCCTGTCGCGTTGGGATGATGTACGTGGACGCCGGGTTGATTCCTTCCCACGCGTCGAACGCCGCTGAGATGCCTTTCGTACGCGTTGAGCCGACGTCGTTGTAGCCGCCGCTGAACTGCGGGCTTCCGGCTTCAGACAGTCCCAGATTTGTGGCAGCGTTGATAAGCCCCGGCGTGACCCACTTGCCGGTGGCATCAATGCGCTGGGCGCCGTCGGGAATGGCCACGTTGGCACCGACTGCCGTGATCTTGCCGTTCGTGATCACCACGGTGCCGCGCTCAATTCGCGGGCCTGACACGGGGAACACCGTTCCGCCCGTGATCGCGATTGTCTGAGCCGATGCCGCGGCCGGAATCGCCGCCGCGATGAGGAGGTTTCGAAGGGCGCGCATCAACGGGACCCGCCGGCCGGAGCGATATACCCGAGTTCGAAATCGGTGCGCCAGCGGCGCGCGGGGTCGAGTCGATCAAACAGCATCGCTCCATCTACCCACACCTTCTCGGCGCGTGTGTACACCGACAACGGATTGCCGGACCAGAGCACGATGTCGGCATTCTTGCCCACTTCAACCGTGCCCACGCGGTCGTCGATCCCGAGGGCCCACGCAGGGTTCGCGGTGAACCAGCGTACCGCTTCTTCATCCGAGATTGTCAGGCCGATCGCGCGCCCGGCGGCGAGCGCCTTTGCGGCTTCCTGATTGAGACGCTGCGAGCCGGATGCGTCATCGGAGTGCACGATCGCGCGCGCACCAGCCGCGTGAACGAGCGCGATGTTCGCACGGATGCCATCAAGGGCTTCCATCTTGAACCCGCCCCAGTCCGCCCAGAGCGAGCCCGATATGCCTTCGCGGGCAAGGACGTCGGCGATCTTGTAGGCCTCCACGCCGTGGTGGAACGAGCGGATCTGGTAGCCGAACTCCTTGGCGATGTCGATCATCTGCGCCATCTCGTCGGCCTGATAGCAATGATTGTGCACGAGGATGTTGCCTCGCAGCACTTCAGCGAGCGTTTCGTTGCCGAGGTCACGCGCCGGAGGATCGCCCTGCCGGTCGGCGAGCCATTTGTCCCAGCGGCGGCGATACTGCTCCGCGGCGATCCACGCGTTCCGATACCCGGCCACATTCGCCATGCGCGTGGACGGACCGCGGCTCGCGTAGACACGCTTCGGGTTTTCGCCGCAGGCCATTTTGAGCCCGTACTTGGCGCCCGGGAACTTCATCCCCTGTACGGTGCGCGAGGGGACGACCTTGAGCACCGTGCTGCGGCCGCCGATGAGGTTGGCCGAGCCGGGGAGCACCTGCACCGTGGTGACGCCGCCCGCGAGATCGCGGGGGAACTGTGGGTCTTGCGGCCAGACGGAGTGCTCGGCCCAGACGTGCGCGGTTACGGGGGCAGTGGCTTCGTTGCCGTCGTTGTGCGCCGCGGTGCCGGGCGCCGGGTAGACGCCGAGGTGCGTGTGCGTGTCGATCACTCCGGCCGTGACGGATTTGCCTGCGCCGTCAATGACCACAGCGCCTGCGGGCGCAGCGACGTTCGCGCCGACCGCCGTGATGCGGCCGTTCTCAATCAGCACCGAGCCGTTGGCGATCGCCGGGCCGACGCCCGTGAAAATCCGGACGTTCCGGATCAATGTGGGCCGAGACGGGAACGGGCGATATGTGCTGGGGAACGGATCAGCATTTGGCGCTGAGACGGCGCCGAGTCCGGCCGGCCAGATGGGGGCAGGTGACGTCGCCTGTCCAGAAACGGTGGTCGCGGCGGCGGCCGTCGCAATCGCAGCGAGTGCGATCTTGAGCCTGCGACCCTTCAGTAGCGCGTACATCGGGTACTGTCCTCCGGATGTTGGCTGTTTGTGGTTCACGAATGTACTTGTCATTTGAGTGCGGCGGCGATCCCGGCGACGTCGTCGGTGCAGAGTCCGTCGACGCCCATGGCAGCAAGCGCTCTGGCGCGGTCCGGCGAGTTCACGGTCCATGCAATGACCCGGGCGCCGGATCCATGAACCGAATCAACCAGCGACTGGTCAATCAAGGCTTCGTTCTGCCACAGCGCCTCGGCCTGGACATCACGCAACGGAAAGGTCACATCCCGGTGGTAGCTGGCCTCGAGCACGCCGCGAGGCAAATCAGGGGCAAGCGCCTCGGCTTCCGCGATCATCCGGTGGTCGAACGAGTGGACTGCGGCACGTTCGCCCATCGGTGCAAGGAGAGCCGCCGCGGGGGCCGCCGTGCCGACGCCCTTCAACTCGCAGTAGATTCGCAGCTTGCCGCCCATGGCGCCGATCACGTCGGCAAGGGTGGCAATCGGTTCGCCTCGAACGCGTAACCCGGCTGCGTCGGCCAGCGTCATTGTTCGGATGGACAGGGGACCCGCGTCGGTCTTCACAGTGGGATCGTGGTGTACCACAAGGTGCCCGTCAGACGTCAGGTGGACGTCCAGCTCGATGGCGTCGGCGCCGAGTTCGGCGGCCCGGACGAAGGCCGCCAGGGAGTTTTCCGGGCGTTCCTTGGAGGCACCTCGGTGGGCGATCAGCTCGGGCGGTTTGGGCATGCCGGGGCGGGTGGGGTGGCCGGAACGGGAAAAGCTGGAAATGAACGCTAACGACAGCCCGGGTGGGCCGTCTAATGGGGTGAATGCGGAATCGTGTCGCCTGAGATCAACGATGACCGGGCTGTGGATGCAGCCCTGATCAAGCAGTGGAAAGAGGGCGATCAGCTCGCGGCGACGATGATTGTCGAGCGACACGCTACCGCGCTGGCGCGCTTTGCGGCGAGTTCAGGAGTGCGGGATCAAGTGGATGAGCTGGTTCAGGACACGTTCGTCCGGGCCTTCAACTCCATCGACTCCTTTCGGGCTGACTCAACCTTGCGCACCTGGCTCTTCACGATCCAGAAACGGCTGATTCTGGACCGGCGCCGGGCGGAGCGACGGAAGTCGAACGTGGTGGATCTGGAAGAAGGGCACGCGATCCAGGCGTACGATGCCCTGGATGCGATGGTGGCAGATGAAACGGCTGCGCGGGTCCGGAAGGCTGTGGATGGTCTGTCTCCGATGCAGCGAGAGGTGTTCCTGCTGAGGGTGACAGGCGGCATGGCATACAGTGAGATCGCACAGGTTGTTGGGAGTACCGAAGGGGCGTGTCGGGTGCACTATCACAACGCGATGCGGGCCATCAAGGAGTTGCTCAGTGACGATGCGTGATTGCGCGGATGCGGCGATGCGCGACCGGCTGCCCCTCTTTGCGACGGGGCGCCTGTCCAATACCGACGCAACTATGGTTGAGGCACACCTGGCGTCCTGCAGCGACTGTGCTGCGGAGCTGGAACTGCTGCGCGCCGTTGGACGTGCCTTTGCGGTGCCAGCCGTTGACGCCGCGGCCGTGGCGGCTGCGATTCCCGCGCCGCGCCGCAAGCGCGTTGCCTACTACCAACAGCCGATGTGGCGCGTCGCCGCAGCGATGACGCTCATGATCGCCGGAACAGCGGGCTTCCTCGTGATGCGCCGTGCGGACCCCGACCTCCTTGGGTCGGTCGCAGTCGGGGTGGACTCGGGCGCTGGCGGCGGTCTGGTGAGCGCCGAATCCACGCTCGCGTTGGCGCCGACGTTGCCGGCCGGTCCGGCGACGATCTCCTTTGGCGGAAATCTCTCGGATCTGACTGATGCGCAGCTCGAAGCGCTGCTTGCCCAAATCGAACGAATCGATGGGTCTGTCTCAGCCGAACCTGAAGTGATAACCACATCGGTCCCGGATGCGGCCGGACGGAGGAACTGATGCGATACGCACGTACGTTGCTCGCACTTGCATTGGTGACGGCCCCTGTGGTGATGGAGGCACAGGTGCGAAACCCCGGCGGCCGAGGTGGGCGTCGGGGTGGTCTGGTTGGGCAGCCACAAGACTCGACGCCGCGTAATCGGGCCATGCTGGAGGGGGAGATTCGGCAGCGGATGGCGCGCCAGATGCAGACCCGCCTCGGGCTGTCGGAAGCTCAGATGACGAAGGTACGCGAGATCAACGCGCGGTACGCCGATAGGCGGCAAACCGTCATGCAGCAGGAGCGCGATGTCCGTATGTCGCTGCGCGACGAGATGATCACGGCCGACTCGTCGCGGCAGCAGGCCGTGGCCGACCTGCTCGATCGCATGCTTCGGGTCCAACGCCAGCGCCTCGAGATCCAGGAGCAGGAACAACGCGATCTTGCCACGGTGCTTACGCCATTCCAGCGGGCGACGTACATGGGGTTTGAGGAGCAGGTGCGCCAGCGGATTGAGCAGATGCGCCAGCAGGGTGGCCGCATGGGGCCGCCCCCCGGCGGGGCGCCCCCGAACGGGCCCCCGATTCAACCCTAAGTCGCGGGGCCAGTTCTCTGGCTCCACCCCCGCGCCGCCGCTAGCTTCCGCTGGCTGCGGCGCGACTGGTTTTCTGGAATGTTCGCACTGCGGCAACCCTACCCGGGTGGCGGAACTGGCAGACGCAGGGGACTCAAAATCCCCCGGCACGCGAGTGCCTTGCGGGTTCGATTCCCGCCCCGGGTACTATGGCCAACGCAAAACGCACCCACACCTTCTCGGAATCGGTCATCCGCGAGATGACCCGCGTCGCCAATCAGTATGGCGCGGTGAACCTCTCGCAGGGCTTTCCTGACTTTCCGATGCCCGAATCCATGAAGGAGGCGGCGATCGCTGCGATTCGTGGCGACATCAACCAATACGCCATCACCTGGGGCTCCAAGAAGCTCCGGAACGCGATAGCCGACAAGTATCAGCGTCGCTACAACATGCCGGTGGATCCCGAGACCCAGCTCACCGTCGCCTGCGGTGCCACTGAAGCCACGGCGTCGGTGTTCCTCGCGCTGTTCAACCCCGGCGACGAAGTCATCATCTTCGAGCCGTTCTACGAGAATTACGGCCCTGACGCGATCCTCTGCGAGGCCACGCCGGTCTTCGTTCCGCTCGTCGCGCCCGATTGGCACTTCGACGCCGACCTTCTGCGCAAGGCGATCACGAACAAGACGCGGGCCATTGTCCTCAATTCGCCGCACAACCCGACCGGCCACGTCTTCTCGCGCGACGAGATGAACACCATCGCGGAGATCGCCATCAAGCACGATCTGCTTGTGATCACCGACGATCCATACGAGTACATCCTGTTCGAAGGCGAGCATATCTGCATTGCGACGCTTCCCGGGATGGCCGACCGCACTATCACGATCTCGAGCCTCTCCAAGACGTTCAGTATCACCGGTTGGCGACTGGGCTATGCCATCGCGTCGGCGGAGCGGAGCACTGCCATCCGAAAGGTTCACGACTTCCTGACTGTTGGCGCGCCCGCGCCCCTGATGGAAGCGGCCGCACTCGGCTACAGCTATCCCGACTCGTACTACCAGCAGCTGTCGGATGAGTACAGGGAGAGACGCGATTTTCTTGGGGGCCCGCTCCGGGATGCGGGATTCAAGTTCGCCACACCAGCCGGCGCCTACTACTTCTTCGCTGACTTTTCGGATATCAGCAAAGACGACGACGTGACCTTCGCGAAGTGGATGGCGAGGGAGATCGGCGTGGCCACGGTTCCGGGATCGAGCTTCTTCCGCCCGGGCGCACCCGAAGGCAAGAAGTACACGCGATTCGCCTTCTGCAAACAACGTACGACGCTTGAAAAAGCGGTAGAGAAGCTTTCCAAACTCAAGGCAATGGTCTGACAATGAGCGGACGCAACTTTCTCTTCGTTCCCGGCCCGACCAATGTCCCCGACCGCATCCTGCGCGCGATGCATCGCGCGCAGGAGGACCATCGCTCCTCCGCGTTCCCGGCGCTAACCAAGGGCATCCTCGGCGATCTTCCCAAAGTCTTCGGCACCACGAAGGGACAGGCGTTTGTGCTGCCTGCGTCCGGCACCGCCATGTGGGAAACGGCGATCGTGAACTCACTGTCGCCGGGTGACCGCGTCCTTGCGGTACGCAACGGCCAGTTCAGTCATCTGTTCGTTGACGCGGCGCAGCGGCTGGGCATGCAGGTTGACATCATCGAGGTCGAGTGGGGCGCTGCCATCTCCGCCGCGCAGATTCAGTCAGCCCTGGAAGCTGACAAGGCTCGCGCCATCAAGGCCGTGCTCGTGGTTCACAACGAAACCGCGACTGGCGTCACCAGCGACATCGCTGCGGTGCGTGCGGCGATGAATGCAGCCAAGCACGCTGCGCTGCTGCTTGTCGATGGTGTAAGCAGCATCGGCAGTCTCGAGTTCAAGATGGATGCCTGGGGCGTCGACTTCGGGATCGCCGGCTCGCAGAAGGGCTTCATGATGCCGGCCGGCCTCGGCATTCTCTGTGTCGGGCCAAAGGGGTTGGAGGCGGTGAAGACCGCAACCTGCCCCCGCGCCTTTTTTGATCTCCGTGATCACATCACTACGAACGCGACCGGGTACTTCCCGTACACGCCGTCGCTGGCGCATCTCTACGGACTGCGCGAGGCGCTCGACATGCTTCTCGCCGAGGGGATGGCGAACGTCGCGGCCCGCCATAAGCGGCTCGGTGAGGGAGTGCGGCGCGCGGTGGCGGCGTGGAAACTCGAAGCCTGCGCCAAGGATCCGTCGACGCAGTCCGATACGGTGACGGCCATCGTCGTCCCCGCTGGTGCAGATGCCGAGCAGGTGCGCGATATCGCATTCAAGAAGTACAACTTGGCCCTCGGTGCCGGGCTCGGTCCGTTGCGCGGAAGAGTCTTCCGCATCGGCCACCTCGGCGACCTCAACGAGTTGATGCTGCTTGGCGCGCTTGCGGGAACGGAGATGACGCTGGTTGATGCGGGCATCCCGGTTACGCTCGGTTCCGGCGTGGCTGCCGCCCAGGCATGGTACCGATCGACTGCGTCGTAAGCATTTCATTGCATTTTCTTGCTGCGTTCGTCGTGCAGTCCTAACTTCTCGGCACTGAACGATCACAACGGATTCACCACGGGGACGCCACACGTGACCGAATACAAGTACGCGAAGATTCCATCGAACGGCGAACGCATCCAGGCCTCCGGTGGCAAGTTCACGATCCCCGACAATCCGATCATTCCTTTCATTGAAGGTGACGGGACGGGCGCCGATATCTGGCGCGCGTCCGTACGTGTCTTCGACGCTGCGGTGGAGTTCGCCTATGCTGGCAAGCGGAAGATCGCCTGGATGGAGATCCTCGCGGGCGAGAAGGCTTTCAACGCAACGGGCGAGTGGATGCCGGCCGAGTCGCTGGAGGCCGTACGCGAATTCAAGGTGGCCATCAAGGGGCCACTGACAACCCCGGTGGGTGGTGGGATTCGTTCACTCAATGTTGCGCTGCGTCAGGAGCTCGATCTCTACGCCTGCATTCGCCCCGTGCGGTACTTCCAGGGCGTCGGCGCGCCGATGAAGCATCCTGAGAAGCTCGATATCGTGATCTTCCGCGAGAATATCGAGGATGTGTACTCGGGCATTGAGTTCAAGGCCGGTTCGCCGGAGGCCGACAAGCTCCGTGACTTCATCCAGACCGAGTTCAAGAAGAAGATTCGCGAGGGCTCGGCCATCGGTATCAAGCCGATGTCGCCCTTCGGTTCCAAGCGTCTCGTGAAGATGGCCATTGAGTACGCCCTCAGGCGCAACCGGAAATCAGTCACGCTGATGCATAAGGGCAACATCATGAAGTTCACGGAAGGTGGTTTCAAGGATTGGGGCTACGAAGTCGCGCGTGACGTGTTCAGGGAGCACGTGGTCGCAGAGGCGGACCTGGGTGCCGCCGGCGGTGCGGCGCGCGCCGACGCCGTGATCATCAAGGATCGCATTGCCGACTCGATGTTTCAGCAGCTCCTGCTGCGCCCAGACGAGTACGACGTGATCGCAACACCGAATCTCAATGGCGACTATGTCAGCGATGCGGCTGCCGCGCAGGTCGGCGGCCTCGGCATCGCACCGGGTGGCAACGTTGGCGACGAAGCGGCCGTGTTCGAAGCCACGCATGGCACAGCGCCCAAGTACGCCGGGCTCGACAAGATCAATCCGGGCAGCGTCATCCTTTCAGGCGTGATGATGCTCGAGCACATGGGCTGGCAGGAGGCCGCCGACCTGATCATCAAGGGCGTCGAAGGCGCCATCAGCGCGAAGACCGTCACCTATGACCTCGCGCGCCAGATGCCGGGGTCAACCGAAGTGTCCACGTCGAAGTTCGGCGACGCGGTCATCGCCGGAATGCGGAGCGCCTGATGCCGGTCGCGCTCGCAGTTCACCCGGGAGATCCGGCCTCGCTGCGCACACCGCTGCTGGGTGTGGCTCTTGTCGCGGGCGAGCGGCTGCCCTCAACCCTTCGCGCGCTGGACAAGGCGACCGGAGGCGCGATTGCACGGAGCCTCAAGTCGCGTGACTTCAAGGGAAACCGTGACGAGACGCAGCTGATTTACGGCCGCGGTCGCGGTCCCGAACGCGTGCTGCTCATTGGAGTCGGCAAGACTGCGGACGCCGCTGCCATCGGGCGTGCAGCCGCAATTGTCGGTCGCCGCGCGAACGCCATGGGCGTGGAGCGGGCTGCGTTTTGGATGGCAGGTTCAGCCTCGGCATCGCTGGAGTCGGCGTTGATTGGCGGACCGATGGGTGCCTGGGAGTACCGCGAGCTCAGAACGCAGCCGCCAGTGGCCGAGCGCCCGAAGCCGCTGACCGCATTCACGGTGGTGGTGGCCAAGGCCGACGCCGCCGTTCGCAACGCGCTGGCCGCAGCCAAAGCCATTGCTGAAGGTCAGCGCATCGCCCGCACGCTGGCGATGATGCCCGGGAATCTTTGCACACCTGACTACATCGCCAATACGGCTGCCGAAGTCTCGCGCCGGAACAAGCTCAAGTGCACCATCCGTGGCCGCAAGGAAATGACGGCACTCGGCATGGGATCGTTCCTGGCGGTGGCTCAGGGCACCCCGCAGGATCCGAAGTTCATCACGATGGAATACAACGGGGGCGAGTCGGGTGCCAAGCCCGTTTGTCTCGTTGGCAAAGGGCTGTGTTTCGACTCCGGCGGCATCAGTATCAAGCCGGCGGATCGGATGGAGTGGATGAAGTTCGACATGAGCGGCGCGGCGGGCGTCATTGGGGCGATGGAAGCGATTGCGCGCATGAAGCTGCGTGTCAACGTGGTCGGGCTCATCGGTTCAACCACGAACATGCCCAGCGGCACCGCGATGAATCCGGGTGATGTGGTGCGCGCGATGAACGGCAAGACGATTGAGATCATCAACACGGACGCCGAAGGACGCCTGGTACTTGCTGACGTCCTGACCTACGCGGCGCGCGAATACAAACCGCAGGCGATGGTCAATGCCGCGACGCTCACGGGCGCGATTGTTGTGGCGCTCGGGAACACGGCCACGGGGGTCATGGGTACAGATCAGCAGGTCGTGGATGAGCTTCTCGGTGCCGGCCAGCGCGCCCACGAACCGGGGTGGCAGCTCCCGATGTGGGCAGAGTACCGGGAGCAAATCAAGTCGGACATCGCCGATGTGAAGAACATCGGAGGTCGGGGTGGGGGATCCATCACGGCCGCGATGTTCCTCGCCGAATTCGTTGAGGGGGCTCCCTGGGCGCACCTGGACATTGCGGGCACGGCGTACACCGAAATGGATCTCGGTGCAATCGGTCGCGGCCCAACCGGGAACCCGGTCCGGACGTTCGTGGAATTCGTGCGGGCGCGCGCACGCTGAGCGCAGTTGCTGTGCGGGTCGTCGCGTTTGTCGTCGCCGCCGCCGTAGCTTCGTCAACAGCCATCGGTCAGGCTGTGCCTCCGCGGCCGCCTGTCGACACCACGCGTCCCGCCGCGGCGCGGGCCGATTCCGCTGCCGTGGCGCCTGCTTCCACAATCCAGCGAGACTCTGCCAGCCGCCGCGAACTGACCGAGGCTGACACGATCAAGGCGCCGCTCCCGGCGGCGTATGTGCCTGCAACCATGGGCGCCCGATCCACATCGCGCCATTGGACGCGTGCCGAGCTCTTTTCGAGCGGCGCCTTGACCGTTGCCGAGCTGCTGGAGCGAATTCCGGGTGTCACGCGAATGGCCGCAGGGTTCATCCAGGCGCCGTCCGCCCTCGCCTGGCACGGGGATGCCGGTGCGGTTCGCCTGTATGTCGACGGGATTGAACGCGAAGACCTGACGCCACGAAACGCCGGAGTCCCGGATTTTCAGTTGATTCCGCTGTGGTCGTTCGAGGAAGTTGCCGTGGAAGAGACGCCGGGTGAGCTGCGTGTGCATGCGCGCACATGGCGCGTGCAACGCACAACCGCCGAGACCCGCGCTGATGTGCTCACGGGCAGCGAGAACCTGAATCTCTTCCGCGGGTTCTTCGGCAAGCGCTCGGCGAATGGGTTGGCGCTGCAGGTGGCTGCCCAGCAGGCGGGGACTGTTTCCCGACCAGGTATGGACGGCGACGCACTTGGGTCGCTCGTCCGCCTCGGATGGGCGGGAGGCGATTGGAGCGCCGACATCACCTCGCTTCGACAGGGCATCAACCGCAGCGCGGGCGCGCGATACTTCATTCCACCGGCGACGCTCCAGCCCAAGGCCCTGCCGGCGTTCGTGGGTTCCTCGTCACTGACGTATTTCAGGGCTGGCTGGCGACAGCCGAGCCTGGCCGGCGCGTGGGTTCAGTTCGTCGCGGCGTCCGTTGCCGCCGCACTCACCCCCAATAACGCCGCGTCCTCGTCGGGAACGACGCAGCCTGCGGCCGACTCAGCGGACACGACTGCCTCGCAGGGACAGTACGCGTTCACGGGTGGCCTCAACCGCGAACTGCTCCGCGGACAGTTCCGGTTGAGCGGGACGATGCGTGGCCGGTCGCAGGGCGGCGAGTTCACCTTCGCTCCCTCCGTACGCGCGGAGTGGGCGGATGCACGTGCGCAGATCTCGTTGCGGACCGAACGGCGGTACACGGGAACATCCACGTGGGACGTTCGCGGGGCGGCGTCGCCACTCCCATGGCTTCGCGTGTCGGCCGCCGCGGGCGTGACGGAGCCGATGGCCGGCGGCGGCACGCGAGTCGGCCAGTCTGCTGATGTGGCGTTCCGGTGGAGGGATCGCTGGATTGGCGGGGGCATGGTGAAACTCGCCAGCGCGGCCGTCCCCGGGCTTGTGGAGTTCGACTCAGCGGCAATCGGCGCCACATCGCCCGCGGGCACGGCATTCAAGGTGGCTGCCACCGGGCCGGTGTGGCGTGGGTGGAATGCTTCGACGGAGCTGGCTCGGTGGACGGCGAGCTCGTCGTACCGACCGCAGATTGAGGCGCACTCACGGGTCTGGTTCGCGTCCGGGTTCGCGAATCGGTTCCCGAAGTCGAACTTCCACCTTTCCGTCGGGCTGGTTCACGACTACCGGTCACAGCTGTACGTCCCCAAAGGCGACGATCCCATCGGCCAGTTCGCGAGTGCCTTCAGTGTCTTCGGAAGTCAACTGGAGATACGGATCGCCAGCGCCGTGATCAGCTGGGATTACCGCAACATGGCCGGCACGAACTTTGAGACGTTTCCAGGCTACCTGATGCCCCGAATTGCGAGCGTATACGGCATTCGCTGGGAGTTCTGGAACTAGGGTGGGAAAGCTTTACAAAAGCGTTGTGCCACAGTAACTTACCCGGTTCTATATGATTCGCAGCATGACCGGTTTCGGGACCGCCGACGGAATGGTCGGGAGCGCCCGGGTAAGCGTCGAACTTCGCAGCGTCAACCACCGATTCTTCACCCCGAGCATCAAGCTCCCCGGGGCGTTGTCGCGGTGGGAGACTGAAGTCCGCGAGGCCCTGCGCCAGCGCATCGCGCGCGGTCACGTCACGGTCAGTGCGCGGCACGAACGCGCCGAAGGTGAAGGACCGGTCATCGACGAAGTCGCTTTCGCCGCCCGGGCCGCCGCGCTGACCGCATTGCAGCAGCGTCACGGCCTTGGCGGCACCGTGGACGTCGCAACCGTGCTCCGGATGCCCGATGTGGTGCGTTCAGCCAACGGCGACGAGCCGGACGACGCGGGCACGGCCGAGCAGTTGGTGGCGATCGTGGATTCAGCTGCACAGTCGCTGCTCGCCGCACGCGCGGCCGAGGGTGCGCGACTCGGCGGCATCATTTCGGATCGTATTGCGCTGCTCGAGGGTGCTCTGGACCGGATTGCCGCCCGAACGCCGGAGCGCGTGATTGCACATCGCGAGCGGCTGCGGGAGAATGTCAAGGCACTGCTCGACGGCGCAGCCATCGACGAACAGCGCCTGGCGCAGGAGGTCGCGCTGCTCGCTGAGCGCATGGACGTGGGCGAGGAGATCGACCGCTTCCGCACGCACCTGCAGGCGTTTCGCGATACCCTCGCGGGGAAGGAAGGCGATGCGGTCGGCAAGCGGCTCGGATTCCTCCTCCAGGAGCTGCTGCGCGAGGCGAACACGACCGGCAGCAAGGCCAATGACGCAACAATGCAGCGCGACGTGGTACAACTGAAGGAAGAACTTGAGCGGGTGCGAGAGCAGGTGGAGAACCTCGAGTGAGGCCATTTCCTGTTGTCTTGTCGGCACCATCGGGCGTCGGCAAGACCACCATCGCCCGGGAGCTGATGGCGCGTCGTTCGGATGTTGGGTACTCGGTATCCTGCACGACGCGGGCACCGCGGTCCACCGAGACGAACAGTGCGGACTATCATTTCATCTCTGACGACGAGTTCATCGCCCGGACCGCGCGGGGCGAGTTTGCCGAGTGGGCCATGGTGCACGGCAAGCGTTACGGCACTCTGCGTTCAGAGGTGCAGCGGGTGCTGGATGCCGGCCAGCATGTGTTGATGGACATCGACGTGCAGGGCGCGCGACAGTTCGTGCTGAGCTTCCCGGAGTCGGTGCTCGTGTTCGTGCTTCCACCGTCGGTGGAGGCGCTCGTGGACCGGCTGCGCTCGCGGAACACCGAAACCGATGCACAGTTAGCCGAACGACTGCGCAACGCGCACGCAGAGCTGCAGGAGTTTGGGCGGTACAAGTACGTTCTGGTGAACGACAACCTCGACGCTGCAGTCGAGACCGTGTCAGCCATAATCGACGCCGAGAGCGTGAAGCAGGATCGGGTGCACGCCCTCGACGAGCAGGTGTCGCAACTGATCGCCCGGCTCGATGAACAGATCGCGCAGTACAACGCAATTTCCGCAGCAGGCACGTAACCGCTTCAACCAGGATCGAACGATGCGAGTCTTTACGCCGAAGGAAGTCACCGCGCACGCCGCCAACAAGTACCTCGCGGTGCTCGTTGCGGCAAAGTTTGCGCGGGTCTTGAACGAGTTCCCGCGCGACCGCTCAATGAGCGGCGAGAAGAAGCTCACAACCCGTGCGCTGGAAGACCTGTCGAGTGGCGACATCGAGTACCGCGTGGTCCCGCGACCGCGCCCCACGGAGTAGCCAGCCCGGCGAACACACCCTGCGCGAGGCGGACGGCCCGGTGCGCCCATTTGACGGGCGGCGAGTCCTCCTGGGCGTCACGGGAGGCATCGCCAGCTACAAGACGGTCGCGCTCGCCCGCGCGCTCGCCCAGGCAGGCGCGCTGGTGGATGTGGTGATGACGCGCTCCGCACGGGAGTTTGTTGGCGCGGTGACGTTCGAAGCGCTGACGGGGCGTCCTGTGCACAGCGAACTCATCGCCGAAGGGCATGCGCTCGACCACATCGCGCTGGCCCGGCAAAACGAACTCATCGTTGTTGCGCCGGCGACGGCGGACTTCATTGCGCGCGCGGCGTCGGGACGGTCTGACGACCTGCTCGCGGCCTGCCTTCTGGCGACTGAGGCGCCAATACTCATCGCACCGGCGATGAACGACCGGATGTGGGCGCATCCGCAGACGGCAGCCAATGTTGGGCAGCTCCGGCATCTCGGATATTCGGTGCTCGAGCCCGGAACCGGTGCGCTGGCCTCACCGGACGAAGGCGCGGGCCCGGGGCGGATGCGCGAGCCCGAGGAGATCGTTGAGGCGGCCGCACAACTCCTGGAACCGCGCGGACCGCTGGCCGGCAAACACGTCGTGGTCACCGCAGGCCCGACGCGAGAGCCCATCGACCCCGTGCGCTACATCTCGAATCGTTCCAGCGGCAAGATGGGCGTCGCGATCGCTCGCGCGGCGCGGCGACGCGGTGCGCAGGTCACGTTGATTGCCGGTCCCCTGACCATCGCGACGCCAGCGAATGTTCGCGTGGTGCACGTCGAGCGCACCGACGAAATGGCGGCCGCGGTGCGGGCCGCCCTCCCCGGTGCCGATGCACTCGTGATGGCTGCCGCGCCTGCCGATTTTCGGCCCCGGCACGTGGCCAGTGGCAAACTGAAAAAGGCCCACGGCGTGGCGCCGATCGAACTCGAAGAGAATCCCGATATTCTCACCTCGACAGCCGACGCGCGGCCCGCGAAATGTGTGATGATCGGGTTTGCGTTGGAGACGGACGATGTGCTGGCCAATGCAGCGTCAAAGCTCTCAGCCAAGAACCTGGACCTGATCGTCGTCAACGATGCCCGGGAACCGGGCGCTGGCTTTGGTGGCGACACCAACCGGGTCACGATTTTGGCGAAGGATGCGGAGCCCCAAGCGCTCGCCCTGATGTCCAAGGACGCCGTGGCCGATGCGATCCTCGATCGCATCGAGGCGAAGCTCTAGCATGGACGCGCGCGATCGCCTGCGGCAGTATCTCGAACAACGGAAGGAGATGGGCGAGAGCGATCTCGTCCTGGACAACCTTCCGGTTGAAGACCTGATGAAAGTGCTCGGTGCACCGGGCAAGGGGCAGTCAGCCGATCCAGCGGTCGTTGTCCGATCCCCACTGCCAATGCCCGACCGTGAGCGGCGCGCCCACACGCCGTTGGCCGGAGTGCCGGCGCAGAAGGCTCCGCGTCCGGCGCCAGAGCCCATTGGTCCGCTCAGGCCGGTAGCGGAGCAGCCCGCGCCCACGGGCGATCCGATCGTGGTGGGCGGCTCGATCACGGAGGCCGCCGGTGCGAGCCACGCTGCGCATCTCGACTCGCTTCAGGCCGTGTCAGACGCAGCGGCCGCCTGCAAGCGCTGCTCGCTCTTCGAGACGGCGATCCGGCACGTGCCCGGTGAAGGAAACCCCGAAGCGAAGTTCGTGTGTGTTGGCGAGGCTCCGGGGGCAACGGAAGACGAGACGGGTCGGCCGTTCGTTGGACGGGCCGGAAACCTGCTCACCGACATCCTGAAGGCGATCAACTTCGCGCGCGAGGATGTCTATATCTGCAACGTGCTCAAGCACCGGCCGCCGGGGAACCGAAATCCCACGCCGGACGAAATTGTTGCATGCAGTCCGTTTCTATTGCAGCAGCTTGCGTTGTTGCGGCCCCACGTCATCCTTGCCCTCGGGACGTTCGCCGCGCAGACTCTTCTGCAGACCACGCGACCGATCGGTAAATTGCGCGGGCAGATCCACCGGTTTCACGGGGTGCCACTGATTGTGACCTACCACCCCGCGGCGCTTCTGCGTAACCCCAACTGGAAGCGCCCCACCTGGGAAGATGTCCAGCTCGCCCGCAGAGTTTTCAATACCGCCGCAGGGGCGTGACCCTGTACGGGACATCTCCCGCGACCGCCGGCCTCCGTATTCGGAAGACGCGGAAGTCGCGGTGCTCTCGGCCATGCTGCTCGACGCCGACGCGGTGGTGCGCGCCGTAGAACTGCTCGATGAGGCCATGTTCTACCGCGAGGGCCACCGGCGCATCTTCCGCGCCGCCCTCGCGCTGCACCAGAACGGCGCCGTGGTCGATCCGGTCACGCTTGCCGAAGAACTGGAGCGCCAGGGCGCGCTGCAGGCCGCCGGCGGCCGCGAGTACATCGGCGATCTCCTCTACGCGGTGCCGACGGCCGCCAACGTTGAATACCACGCAAAGATCGTCAAGGAAAAATCGCTTCGTCGTCGCCTGATCGACGTGGCGCAGGGGCTCGTTGTTGAGGCCCACGAGTCGCCGTCCGATGCCAGCGAGCTCATCGACCTCGCAGAGCACCGGATCTTCCAGGTGAGCCAGCAGCGCGGCGGGGAAGGCTTCACGCGCATCAAGGAACTCCTCTGGCCCGCCATGGAGCGCATCGAGTCGCTCCGCGAGGGTGGGCCGTTGACCGGCGTGCCGAGCGGATTTGTCGATCTCGACAAACTGACCCTCGGATTCCAGCCGGCCGACCTGGTGATCGTCGCCGCGCGCCCGTCGATGGGCAAGACGGCGTTCGTCCTCAACGTTGCGCAGTTCGCGGCGGTTGAAGGCAATATTCCCACCGCGATCTTCTCGCTGGAAATGAGCAAGGAATCGCTGGTGCAGCGTATGCTGGCCTCCGAGGGCTACATCGACGCCCAGCGCCTCCGCTCGGGCAAGCTGACCAGCCAGGATCATTCCAACCTCGCCAAGGCGGCGGCGCTCCTTGGGCAAGCACCGATCTGGATTGACGACACGCCCGGCCTCACGCTGCTCGAACTGCGTTCACGGGCACGACGCCTCAAGTCGCAGGCGGGCATCCAGATGATTGTCGTCGACTACCTGCAGCTGTTGCAGGGACCGCCGGGATCCGAGAGCCGCCAGCAGGAAATCAGCCAGATCTCGCGCTCGCTGAAGATCCTGGCCAAGGAGCTGGCGGTGCCGGTGATTGCGCTGTCGCAGCTCTCGCGCGCGCCGGAACAGCGCACGGGTGAGAACAAGCGGCCGCAGCTCTCCGACCTGCGCGAATCCGGCGCCATTGAGCAGGACGCCGACGTGGTGATGTTCATCTACCGGCCAGAGATGTATGAGCGGCCGGTCGACGATCAGGGCAACGTGGCGAAGCTCCCCGACGGCACGCCGGTAGAAGGCTACGCCGAGGTGATCATCGGCAAGCAGCGCAATGGTCCGACCGGTTTCGCGAAGCTGAGTTTCCGCAAGCAGTTCACGCGATTCGAGAACTGGACCGCACGGCAGCCCAACTAGGGACACTGGGCGATGGCCAAGGCGCGCACCGCATACCGCTGCACCGAGTGCGGCGCTGAACAGCCGAGATGGGCCGGGAAGTGCGAAGCCTGCGGCGAATGGAACACACTTGCCGAGGAGCCCGTTGCGCCGAAAGCGGGCGCGACGGGCGCAGGCCGCCGGAAAGCCGGCGCCTCCGCCTTTGGCAGCGGCGGGCGCATCGCCGAAACACCGCGCGTGGCGGACGTCTCCGGGGTCGAGTCCTCGCGCATCAAGACGGGAATCAATGAATTCGACTTTGTCCTGGGCGGAGGCATCGTGCCCGGCTCGCTGGTGCTCGTCGGCGGTGAACCGGGCATCGGCAAGAGCACGATCCTG